>NZ_NQYG01000049.1:0-39128 GCF_002878485.1 Pseudomonas sp. AD21 | reverse complement strand
CGTCCACCATGTCTCCGAACATGTGTCCACCATGTCTCCGGTACATACAGGGAGAGGGCTAGGGTGAGGGTGTGCTTCTAGCCCTTCATACCCAACCGCTTGGCCATGCGGCCGAGGTTGGCTCTATCCAGCCCCAGTTCCCGCGCCGCGCTCGCCCAGTTATCCTGATTGCGTTCCAGCGCAGCACTGATCAAGCGGCGCTGATACTCCTCAGTGGCACTGCGCAAATCGCCGCCGATCAACGGTGCCGTCGCTACAACTTCGGCAGTCGGGGCGCTCGAGTTATCCACAACCTCACGGGGCAAATCCAGATCCGCCGCGCTCAGGCTGAGGATTTTCGGCCGCACTTTGCAGTTGCCCAATGCCTTCAGCGCACTGCGGCCGATCAAGTGTTCCAGTTCGCGCACGTTGCCCGGCCAAGTGTAGGCGAGCAGGGCTTCCTGGGCGTCGCTGTTCAGACGCAGGCTGTTGAGGCCCATGCGCGAGCGGTTCTGCTCGAGAAAAAAACCACTGAGCAACAACACGTCACGCCCCCGATCGCGCAGCGCCGGCACCTTTAGCGGGTACACGCTCAAGCGATGATAGAAGTCGGCACGATAGCGCCCGCTGCGCACTTCTTCCGCGAGGTTGCGGTTGGTCGCAGCGATCAGGCGCACATCGACCTGATGCTCCTTGTCCGAGCCCAGCCGCTGCAACTGGCCGCTCTGCAACACGCGCAGCAACTTGGCCTGCACGGTCAGCGACAACTCACCGACTTCATCGAGAAACAGGCTGCCACCATTGGCCAGCTCAAACTTGCCGCGACGGTCGCTGGTGGCGCCGGTGAAGGCGCCGCGCACGTGGCCGAACAATTCGCTTTCGACCAGGGTATCGGGGAGGGCGGCGCAGTTAAGGCTGATGATCGGTTTGTCGGCGCGCAGTGACGCGGCGTGGATTGCTTGCGCCACCAGCTCTTTGCCGACCCCGGTTTCACCGGTGATCAGCACCGTCAGATCGCTGCCGCCGACCAGATTGATTTCTTCCACCAGCTGTTTCAGCGCTTTGCTCTGGCCGATCATTTCGCGGTTCTGCTGGCCGCTGGCCTGACGGTAGACCTCGGCGCGCTGGTGCTCGTCTTCGGCACGCATGGCCAGGCGCTCGATGCGTTCGGCGGCGTTGACCGTGGCTGACGCAAGGCTGGCGAAGGCTTGCAGGGCATCGAGTTCGATCGGTTCGAAGCGCTCGGGATCAAGCGCGTCGAGGGTGATCAAGCCCCAGAGCTTTTCATCGACAAACAGAGGACAGCCGAGGCAGTCGTGGACTTCCAGATGTTCGTCGAGCCCATCGACCAAACCGTCATAAGGATCGGGCAAGTCGCTGTCGGCGGCGAAACGCGTTGGCCCGGCACCGGCCAGTAAAATATCGAAACGCGGGTGCTCGCTGACTTTAAAGCGACGACCGAGGGTGTCAGTGCTCAAGCCATCCACCGCCAGCGGCACCAGCGATTCACCGTCGAGGCGCAACAACGCGGCGGCATCGCACGGCAGCAGTGCGCGCATGGCCTCAAGCAAACGCCGATAGCGCTCGCCCTCGGGCAATTCGCGAGACAGGTCGGAGACTAAAGGCAGCAAAGCAGTCAGCAGGGATTTGGCAGTCATGGTCTTGTAGTCAAAGAGACAAGATGTAGTCGCGATGACTATAAAGCCCTTTGAGTCGATATGACTACGTAATTCTTAAGCTATTGATTTATATATATTAAAAAGTTGGCACGAAAGGTGATTAGCCTAAAGTAACTTTTTTAACAAAGCTCAGGAGTCACTCTTATGCTTAGCGTCCAGGATCGTGCCATCGTCAAATCCACCGTACCCCTGCTGGAAAGCGGCGGTGAGGCGCTGATCACGCACTTCTACCGCATGATGCTCTCTGAATACCCTGAAGTGCGCCCGTTGTTCAACCAGGCGCATCAAGCCAGCGGCGACCAGCCGCGCGCCCTCGCCAACGGGGTATTGATGTACGCCCGCCATATCGATCAGCTCGACCAGTTGGGTGATCTGGTGGCGAAGATCATCAACAAGCACGTGGCCCTGCAGATCCTCCCGGAGCACTACCCGATTGTCGGTACGTGCCTGCTGCGTGCCATCTCCGAAGTACTCGGCGAAGAGATCGCCACTCCCGAAGTGATGAGCGCCTGGGGCGCAGCTTACGGGCAACTGGCGGACATCCTGATCGGCGCCGAAACGGCTATCTATGACCAGAAGGAACACGCAGTCGGTGGCTGGCGCGGCGCGCGTGAATTCATCGTTGCGGCCAAGGTCGAGGAGAGCGCTGAAATCATCTCCTTCTACTTCGAACCTGCGGACAAAGGCCCGATCCTGGCGGCCGAGCCGGGTCAGTACATCGGCATGAAGCTGATCCTCGACGGCGAAGAAGTCCGCCGCAACTATTCGCTGTCGGCGCTGGCCAACAAAGGTCAGTACCGCATCAGCGTCAAGCGTGAACCGGGTGGCCGTGCGTCCAATCACTTGCACGATCAACTGCACGTCGGCGCGAGCATTCAGTTGTTCCCGCCATCGGGCGAGTTCACCTTGACCGCGAGCGACAAGCCGCTGGTGCTGATCAGCGGTGGCGTCGGCATCACCCCGACGCTGGCGATGCTTGAGGCGGCGCTGGAAACCGAGCGTCCGGTGCACTTTATCCACTGCGCGCGCAACGGCAGCGTCCATGCGTTCCGTGACTGGATCGATGGCTTGGCGGCACGTCACCCGCAGCTCAAGCGTTTCTACTGCTACGCCGAAGACGATGGCGTGAGTCCGGCGGCGGACAACGTCGGCATGTTGAGTCAGGAACTGCTCGGCGAATGGCTGCCGGAGCAGCGTGATGTCGACGCCTACTTCCTTGGGCCGAAAGGCTTCATGGGCGCGATCAAACGTCATCTGAAAGCGCTGGGTGTGCCGGAGCAGCAAAGCCGTTACGAGTTCTTTGGGCCGGCTGCTGCTTTGGAATGATCTGAAACCGAGTTGCCCCCTTCGCGAGCAAGCCCGCTCCCACAGTGGACTGATGTTGACCACAGAGTTTGTGTTCAGCTCGGTCAAATGTGGGAGCGGGCTTGCTCGCGAAGGCCGTTATGCGGTCTGAATTTGTGAAACATAATCCAAGGATTAATGAATCCTTAACCGCTTTATCGTTTATTCCCCCGGTGTAGACTTGCGACAACTTTCAGCCGTCGGCCGGCTGAACCATGGACATAAAAGGGAAACGCGATGAGCGAGGAAACAATTCGGTTGGGCCGTGAGCGGCGCTTTCTGGTGCTGTTGGGGATCATCTGTCTGGCGCTGATCGGTGGCGCGCTTTATATGCAAATCGTACTGGGCGAGGCGCCATGCCCGCTGTGCATCCTGCAGCGTTATGCATTGCTGCTGATCGCACTGTTCGCCTTTATAGGCGCGGCCATGCGCACGCGCCGCAGCATCACCGTGTTCGAGGTGCTGGTGGTGATCTGCGCGATCGCCGGCGCCGGTGTTGCCGGCCACCACGTGTACACCCAGTTCTATCCGGCGGTGAGCTGCGGCATCGACGTGTTGCAGCCGATTGTCGATGGCCTGCCGCTGGCGAAAATCTTCCCGCTGGGCTTCCAGGTCGACGGTTTCTGCTCGACACCGTACCCGCCGATCCTCGGTCTGTCGCTGGCGCAATGGGCACTGGTGGCCTTCGTGCTGGTGGTGATCCTGGTGCCTCTGCTGACCTCGCGTAACCGAAAAGCACTGCGCTGAATCAACTCTTCGGCTGATTGGCCGATACAGAAAACGCCCCGATTTGCGGATCAGCCGATCGGGGCGTTTTGCATTTCAGAGCGTTTGTGAAATCACCGTGACGAACGGCAATGGAGAGTGCGACAGGTGTGCGACATGTTGTCACACGCGCCCTGTCGCAGGGCATTTCGGCGACACGGATCGCTGCGTTGTTACAAAAAAGGATTGGTCTGTTTCGGCATTTTTCTGGTTTTGCACACGTGTGCCAGATCAGACAGTTTTAACAAGCTCTGGCAGATGGCCAGAGGCCTTGGAATATCGGGCTTTGAGCCGATTCGGCGTTGGCAAAAAGCTGTCAGAGCTGTTTGAACTGAGGTGGATAGACCTACATTTTTTGGTGTTTTTGTTGAGAATTGATTTCGATACCATGCGGAACTTTTGCAAAAACGGTGATGGATTGTTGCTCTGAGCGATAAAAATTATTTCGGGATAAGACATGGTGTATAGGGCGCTACCTATCTACAATCGCCCGCACTGAATTCCCGGCACTGTTCAGCCTTTATTAAGGAGGCGAGCAGGAAGTCGGGTGTCGAGTGAGTCGAAAGGCTTTCAAGACACCCAGGTGTCGGTGCCTTCCAACTTTCCGCACCAAATGGAATTGGTCTGTAACAAGGCCTTTGACCACGAATTCGAATAAGAACTGACCGCCGTCCCAGGTTTTGTCGAGCGTCTGACGCGCGACGGGCGGCCCTTATTCAATCCAAAGAAAATGCCAACCCTTGGCAGGGTGAAGTGTTGGCGATCAAAACCCAACTGCATTGCGCAAGCTGCTTTAGAGGTCGTGAGATGAGTAAAAACAGGTACCCCAGATTACTAGGCCTAGTGCCGCTGCTCGGCACGTTGTTGCTGGGAGGCTGCAACATGACCCTGCTCAATCCAACGGGCCAGGTCGGCCTGGAACAGCGCAACCTGATCATCACCGCCACGCTGCTGATGCTGTTGGTCGTTGTGCCGGTTATCGTCATGACCTTCCTGTTCGCCTGGAAGTACCGCGCGTCCAACAAGGATGCCGTCTACACCCCGAAATGGTCGCACTCGACCAAAATCGAAGTGGCAGTCTGGACCATCCCGGTCCTGATCATCATTGCCCTGGGTTACATCACCTACATTTCGACCCACAAGCTGGATCCGTATCGTCCGATCGAGTCTGACGTCAAGCCAGTGACCATCGAAGTGGTCGCGCTGGACTGGAAGTGGCTGTTCATCTACCCGGAACAAGGCATTGCCACGGTCAACAAGATCGTGTTCCCGGCGCACACGCCAATCAACTTCAAGATCACCTCCGACGCCGTGATGAACTCGTTCTTCATCCCGGGCCTGGGCGGCCAGATCTACGCGATGGCGGGCATGCAGACCAAACTGCACCTGATCGCTGACCGCAACGCTGAAATGGACGGTATCTCAGCCAACTACAGCGGTGCCGGTTTCACCGGTATGAAATTCAAAGCGATCGCAACTTCTCAGGAAGATTTCGACGCCTGGGTAAGTGAAGTCAAGAAGTCACCTAAACAGCTTGATCAAGCTGAATACGCAGCCCTTGCCAAGCCGAGCCAGAACAACCCAGTCGAGCTCTACTCCTCGGTCACGCCGAACCAGTTCCAGATCATCGTCGACAAGTACGAAGGTATGAAGCCGGGCAAGCCGCTGAAGCACGAGAAGAAAGAGAAAGAAGTGGCGGCCACGGAAGTGGACTCGAGTTCGCATTCAGCTGCCGGTGCAGAGGAGTAAACGATGTTTGGTAAATTAAGTTGGGAAGCGATCCCGTTCCACGAACCGATTGTGATGATTACCATCTCCATGATCGCGCTCGGTGGTCTGGCGTTGTTCGCTGCAATCACCTACTTCAAGAAGTGGACTTACTTGTGGACCGAGTGGTTGACCTCGGTCGACCACAAGAAAATCGGCGTGATGTACATCATCGTCGCCATGGTCATGCTGCTGCGCGGTTTTGCCGACGCCATCATGATGCGTACCCAGTTGGCCATGGCCACCGAGGGTTCGCCTGGCTACCTGCCACCTGAACACTATGACCAGATCTTCACCGCTCACGGTGTGATCATGATCATCTTCATGGCGATGCCATTCTTCACCGGCCTGATGAACCTTGCAGTGCCGCTGCAGATCGGCGCGCGTGACGTTGCGTTCCCGTTCCTGAACTCCCTGAGCTTCTGGCTGCTGGTGTCCGGCGTAGTGCTGATCAACCTGTCCCTGGGCGTCGGCGAATTCGCCAAGACCGGTTGGGTTGCGTATCCACCGCTGTCGGGTCTGCAATACAGCCCTGGCGTGGGCATGGACTACTACATCTGGGCGCTACAGCTATCCGGGTTAGGTACGACGCTGACGGGGGTTAACTTCCTCGCGACCGTGCTGAAAATGCGTACCCCTGGCATGAAACTGATGGACATGCCGATCTTCACCTGGACCTGCACCTGGGCAAACGTTCTGATCGTGGCTTCGTTCCCGATCCTGACCGCTACCCTGGCACTGCTGACCCTTGACCGTTACATGGATTTCCACATTTTCACCAATGAACTTGGTGGCAATCCAATGATGTACGTCAACCTGTTCTGGGCGTGGGGCCACCCTGAGGTTTACATCCTGATCCTGCCGGCATTCGGCATCTTCTCGGAAGTGATCTCGGCATTCACCGGCAAGAAACTGTTCGGCCACCACTCGATGATCTACGCTTCGGGCGCGATCTCGGTACTGGGCTTCATGGTTTGGCTGCACCACTTCTTCACCATGGGTTCGGGTGCGAGCGTCAACGCCTTCTTCGGTCTGGCGACGATGCTGATTTCCATCCCGACGGGTGTGAAGCTATTTAACTGGCTGTTCACCATCTACCAGGGCCGTCTGCGCTTCACCAGCCAGGTTCTGTGGACCCTGGGCTTCATGGTGACTTTCGCCATCGGCGGCATGACCGGCGTACTGCTGGCCATCCCGGGTGCTGACTTCGTTCTGCACAACAGCCTGTTCGTGATCGCGCACTTCCACAACGTGATCATCGGCGGTGCGGTATTCGGCTACATCGCAGGTTTCGGCTTCTACTTCCCGAAAGCGTTCGGCTTCAAGCTGCACGAAGGCTGGGGTAAAGCAGCGTTCTGGTTCTGGATCTCGGGCTTCTTCGTTGCGTTCATGCCGCTCTATGCACTGGGCTTCATGGGCATGACCCGTCGTCTGAATGCCACCACCAACCCTGAGTGGGTACCGTACCTGTACGTTGCCATGTTCGGTGCGGTAATGATCGCTGCCGGTATCGCCTGCCAACTGATCCAGCTGTACGTCAGTGTGCGTGACCGCAAGAAGCCAGAGAACGTTTGCGATCACGGTGACCCGTGGAATGCACACACTCTGGAATGGTCGACCTCGTCGCCACCTCCGTTCTACAACTTCGCTGTGCTGCCTAAGGCTGACTGCATCGACCCGTTCACCGAAGCCAAGGAAAACGGTACCGCGTACCAGACTCCGGCCAAGTACGAGCCGATCCACATGCCGAACAACACCGCTACCGGTGTGGTAATGGGCGCACTGCTGACCGTCTTCGGTTTCGCGATGATCTGGCACATCTGGTGGTTGGCGATCGCCAGCCTGGCCGGCACTGTCATCTACTTCGTGATCCACGCCGCACGTGACGACCAGGGCTATATGGTTCCGGTTGAAACGATCGAGCGCATCGAAGCCGAGCAGCACAAGCGTCTGGTCGCAGCAGGGAAAATCCCGGCTGATGCCACCCGTGTAACCTCGTTGGAACAGGCTTAAACCATGTCGAACTTAGTGACCAATGTTGGACACGCCCATGGTGACCATGGGCACGATGACCATCACCACGACTCGGGCGAGATGACCGTATACGGTTTCTGGCTCTACCTGATGACCGACTGCATTCTGTTTGCGTCGATCTTCGCGGTGTACGCAGTACTGGTAAACAACGTCGCCGGTGGCCCGTCGGGCCACGACATCTTTGAACTGCCATACGTGCTGGGCGAAACCGCTCTGCTGTTGTTCAGTTCGATCACCTACGGCTTCGCCATGCTGGCGTTGTACAAAGGTAAAAAGCAGCAGGTCCTGGGCTGGTTGTTCATGACCTTCCTGCTCGGCGCAGGCTTCATCGCCATGGAGATCAACGAGTTCCACCTGCTGATCTCCGAGGGCTTCGGTCCTAGCCGTTCGGGCTTCCTGTCGGCGTTCTTCACCCTGGTCGGTACCCACGGTCTGCACGTATCCGCAGGTCTGATCTGGATGGGCATCATGATGTACCAGGTCAACAAGCACGGCCTGACGGCGACCAACAAGACCCGTCTGAGCTGCCTGAGCCTGTTCTGGCACTTCCTGGACGTGGTGTGGATCTGCGTATTCACCGTTGTTTACCTGATGGGGACTCTGTAATGGCTAATGCACACTCCCATGACAGCCATGATGCTGGCCACGGCAGCGTAAAGTCGTACGCCATTGGCTTCATCCTGTCGGTGATCCTGACCGTCATCCCGTTCGGCCTGGTGATGTTCCCGACCTTGCCTAAGTCGACCACGCTGGCAATCGTCCTGCTGTTCGCGGTAATTCAGGTGATCGTTCACCTGTACTACTTCCTGCACCTGGACCGCTCCGTGGCGCAGCGTAACAACGTGATCGCGTTTGTCTTTACGGCCATTGTGATCCTGCTGCTGGTTGGCCTGTCGCTGTGGATCATGTTCAGCATCCACACGTACATGATGGCGAAGTGAGGTAGACCCGATGTCGCTCAAGCACTTTATCCAAATCACCAAACCGGGGATCATTTTCGGTAACGTGCTTTCTGTGGCAGGCGGGTTCTTCCTGGCCTCGAAAGGGCATGTAGATCTGGCGGTGTTCCTGGCCGCCATGATCGGCACATCCCTGGTCGTGGCCTCCGGTTGCGTGTTCAACAATTGCATCGACCGCGACATCGACCTGAAGATGGAACGCACCAAGAACCGGGTGCTGGTGCAGGGCTTGATCTCCCTGAAACTGGCCCTGGTCTACGCGACCATCCTTGGTGTTCTCGGCGTTGCCTTGTTGTACAAGGTGGCCAACCCGTTGGCCGCCCTGTTCGCGGTAATCGGCTTCATCATCTACGTCGGCTTCTACAGCCTGTACCTCAAGCGCAAGTCGGTTCACGGCACGCTGGTGGGCAGTCTGTCGGGCGCCATGCCGCCAGTGATCGGTTACGTTGCCGTAACCAACAGCTTCGACATGGCCGCGCTGACCCTGCTGGTGATGTTCAGCCTGTGGCAGATGCCGCATTCCTACGCCATCGCGATCTTCCGCTTCAACGACTACCTGGCCGCATCGATTCCGGTGTTGCCAGTCAAGCGCGGAATCGAAGTGGCCAAGAAGCACATCCTGCTCTACATCCTGGCGTTCCTCGTGGCGACCTTGATGCTGACCTTCAGCGGTTACGCCGGCATGAGCTACCTCGCCGTTGCTGCGGCCATGGGCATGTACTGGTTGTACATGGCCTGGACCGGCTACAAGGCGGTGGATGACACGGTCTGGGCACGCAAGCTGTTCGTGTTCTCGATCTTCACCATCACTGCGTTGAGCGTCATGATGTCCCTGGACTTCAAGGTGCCGGCAGAGCTGCTGCTGACGTACGCGCCGTAAGGCTCAAAGGCTTGACGAAAAACCCCGCACATTGAGAGATGTGCGGGGTTTTTTGTTGATCGGATGTTTATCAAAATTCGAATTTGTTGATAGTCTGGCTATAGGCAATTTGCCTATATTTTGCCAATGCGAACCGTATTTTTTGAAACCACAATATTTACTGCGAGCGTTGGTCGTTATCTGACGGACGATGAGTATCGGGAGTTGCAGAGCTATCTGCAGTGCAATTCAGTGGCGGGCGACGTAATGCCGCGAACGGGTGGCTTCCGAAAATTACGCTGGTCTGATACCCGACGTGGCAAAGGCCGACGAGGCGGCTTGCGGGTTATTTACTATTGGCTTATGAATGATCGTCAGTTTTGGATGTTTGCGATTTATGACAAAGATGAGCTTGAGAATCTGTCCGCCGAGCAAGAGAAGGCGCTCAAAAAAGCCATTGAAATAGAGTTGAAAAAACGAGGTACCCCATGAAAAAGCGCGACCTGTTTGCGGAATTGATGCAGGGCGTTGAAGAGATGGCCGCCCATCGCGAAGGTAAAATTACGTTGCGCAATACGGTCGTCGAGGACAAGCCGGTTCCCGAGGTTGGTGCTAAAGAGATCGTTGCACTGCGTGAAAAATTGCACATGTCACAAGCGGTATTTGCAAAGCGAATCAGGACCAGCCCGAGCACATTGAGAAATTGGGAACAGGAAAAGTCAAAGCCCAATGCTCAGGCGGCACTGCTGATCCGCTTGGTGGAGAAATTCCCTGATATGGTTGAGCGGTTAGGCGCTGTTTAGATTGTTCGTTGATATACATCCTTAAGCCCCGCGATTCTAAAGAGTCGCGGGGCTTGTCGTTCAGGGCGACAGGTTGCGATATTGCCGCAAACCTCCTAGATTTGGATCCAACCTTCAGTGATAGCGCCATGCTATTCCCTCGGCGCTCAACTGTTCTACTCCGCGATACTTCATGCATCGATCAAAAGGCTGGGCGAAATGACTGAGAGGATGACCTGCGACGAGCGTTTTATTGCCCTGGCCCAAGAGCTGAACTACGACATTTATGGCGAGAACACCGCCGGCGGCAATTACGCGCCGCTGATCCGTCATCATGATGAGCTGTACATCAGCGGCATGGTGCCACGGGTCAATGGCAGGATTCTGTATCCCGGTCGGGTAGGGCTGGAGTTGACGCTCAAGGATGCGCAGGCCGCCGCGAGTATCAGTGCGATGCGCTGCTTGGCGCTGATTGTCGATGCGGTGGGTTCGCTGGACAAGATCAAGGCGTTGTTGCGGGTCACCGTTTATGTGAAGTCGACGCCGGACTTCGTTGACCTGAGCGAAGTGGCCAACGGTGCGTCAGATGTATTCAGTCATGTGCTTGGCGATGCCGGTCGGCACACGCGCACCACGGTCGGTGTGTATCAGTTGCCGAAGAATGCGGCGATTGAGGTCGACATGATCGTCGCATTGCATTCGGGTGCATAACCCTCGAAAGCCGGACAACAAAAAGCCCCGCCTGAATCTCAGTGCGGGGCTTTTTTGTCTGCGTCGGGCTTACTGCGCGGTGATGCTGTAGCCATCGAACGCGGTCTGCTGTTGCAGGGCGGTGATGATGTTCTTGCGGTTGATCGCGTGTTCGGTGCCGGCATTGTCGAGGAAGGTTTCGCCTTCCAGCTCCGCTTCTTCGCCTTCACCGACGAAGGTGAAACCGAGGAACTCCAGCGCTGCACGGTCAACGTTCAGACGCGAGCGTGGTGTACGCATTGGCAGGGTCACGCTGCTGCCGTCTTTGCTGATGGTGAAGATTTCGACTTCTTTCTTCTTGGCTGCCTTGCTCTTGCCGCCACTCGGGTTGCTGATCGCCTGATGGGTCTGGTTCAGCACTTTGAGGGCCAGGCCGTAGACGATTTCCTGGAACGCCGGATCGTCCTTGAAGCTGGACAGGATGCGGCCGATCGAGAACTTGCTGCTGAGGTCTTCCAGCGCGGCAATGTCGGCAGCTTCGGCGTCTTTCAGCGCCTTGAGTTCGCCCATCAGCTCGTAGGCCTTGTCGTCATCGAAGCGGTCGTGAGCTTGACGGATCGCCGCGCGCAGCTCGCGGATCTGGTCGCTTTCGCGGGTCGACTGGAAGGCGTCCAGCACCATCTCGCTGATGATTTTGGCTTGTGGAAGGTGTTGTGAAAGATTGATGGAGTTTTCGTATTCCGCTTTGGACGATTCGGTGACTACGGATTCAGCGGTGTTGAAATCGGACATTGAAATTTCACTACTTTTTTAACTTGAGTTGAGATGAGAAAGCGCGAGGTCTTTTTCAGGCCGGTTAATTTAGGGGAGCGCGGCGGTGTTGTCACGGAGCAACAGGCCGACGGTGCCGATTATTTGCCCTGCGCGTTCGAATTCATCGAGCGCATCATCCACTGTTCGGCGGTTTGCGGATTGGTCGGCAGCGAGAAGCGAAAAGTCGCGCCGCGCCCCGGAACATCCAGCAACTGAATCTCGCGCCCGTGCAATTGCAGGATGCGGTGCACGATGCGCAGTCCCAGGCCACCGTCGCGCCGCGCCCCGCCGATATTGAACGGCCGCAGGAACAGGCCTTCGCGCAACTCGGGGGCGATGCCGGGGCCGGTGTCGCTGACCGTCACTTCAACCAATGCACCATGCGGCTTCAAATCCAGCTCGATCTCGCCGCCCTGAGGCGTATGGCGTAAGGCGTTATCCACCAGGTTGGTCAGCACCCGCTCGATCAGCCCGAGGTCGGCGCAGACCGGCGGCAGGTTCGGCACGAAGCTGGCCTTGAGTTCGACGTGGCGTGCTTCGGCGGCCAGTTCGAATTTCTGGAAGATGTCCTGTAGCAGATCGATCAGAGAGAAACGCTCCAGCACCGGCTGCACAAAACCGTGTTCCAGGCGCACCAGCTCCAGCAACGATTGCGCCAACCCACCGACCTTGCGGCTTTGATCCAGGGCGATACCCAGATAGCGCCGGCGTTCTTCAGCGGTGAGCGTGGCGTCCTTGAGCGACAGGGTTTCCAGATAACCGTGCAGCGAAGCCAGCGGCGTGCGCAGGTCATGGGAGATGTTCGCCACCAGCTCGCGGCGTTCCTGATCCTGGCGGGTCAGCGAGCGCCATTGTTCACCGAGGCGGTTTTGCATCTGCCGGAAGGCGGCGCCGAGCACGGCGATTTCATCCGGGTCAGCACTTTTATCCACAGCGGGGGACGGGGCGGGCAGCGGTTGCGGTGCGCCGTCGATGTCGAAATGGCTGACGGTGTCGGTCAGCCGGCGTAAGGGCCGGGTGATCAGATTGAACGCTGTGAGACCGGCGATCAGGCACAGCAGCGCGACCAGCCCGATCGACAGCAATGCCGTGTTGAGCGCGGCGCTGGTGGCACCACGTTCGGCGTAACGGTCGTGCTCCTCACTGAGCAGCACCACGTACAGATAGCCGGCCGGTTTGCCATTGACCTTCAATGGCGCGGCGCTGAATACCTTGCGGCCGTCGATGCTGCGCGGGTCATCGCCGAGGATTGGCAGCGGCTGATCGGCGAGCAGTCGTTGAATCGGTGCAAGGTCGACTTTCTCTCGGCGCAATCGACCTTCAGGCGCCGCATTGCCGGCAATCCGCCCTTCGGTGTCGAGCAGATACACCTCGACGCTCGGGTTGACCAGCATCAGCTTGCTGAACAACTCGCGCACGGCACCGGGCATCAGGCCATTGCTGTCCATCAGCACCGTGTCATGAGCGATGTGCTGCGCCAGATCCCGCGACAGACCTTGCACCACTTCCAGTTCATGCATCTTGCTGGAGCGCACCTGCAGCCATGCCGAGGTGCCGCAGCACACCAGCAGCAACACGGCGAACACCAGCGACAGGCGCTGCGACAGGGTCAGTTTCATGGTTGTTCCGTGCCGAATTTATAGCCACGGCCCCACACGGTGAGGATGCGGGTCGGTTGCGCCGGATCGCTTTCGATTTTCGCTCGCAGACGATTGATGTGGGTGTTCACCGTGTGCTCGTAACCTTCATGGCTGTAGCCCCACACCGCATTGAGCAGGTCCATGCGCGAGAACACTTTGCCCGGCTGCCGGGCGAAGAAATACAGCAGGTCGAATTCTCTCGGGGTGAGGTCCAGGCGGGCGCCATTGAGGGCGACGTCGCGGGTGATCGGGTCAATGTTCAGCCCATCGAGGCTCAGGCTGCCGGCGTCCATTTTCAGGTTGCGTGCCATGGCATCGACCCGGCGCAGCAGGGCTTTGACCCGGGCCACCAGTTCCAGCATCGAAAACGGTTTGGCCAGGTAGTCGTCGGCGCCCAGCTCCAGACCCAGAATACGGTGCAGTTCGCTGGAGCGCGCACTGGTGATGATGATCGGTGTATAGCGCGCCATCGCCCGGGCGCGGCGACAGATTTCCAGGCCGTCGACTCCCGGCAACATCAGGTCGAGGATCAGCGCATCCCATTGCCCCTGTTGCAACAGGCGCATGCCTTCGTCGCCATCGGCGCTGTGCACGACGTCGTAATGCTCATCGCGCAGGTGCAGGCAGATCAGGTCGGCGATGTGTTGGTCATCCTCGACCACGAGGATGCGTCTGATCGGTTCCATCAAGCTCAATCCTTAGGCGCAGTGAGCGCATTGTGCGGCTTTTCCTCGGGGCGAGTTATCACGAATTCGTTAACTTCCCGTGAGGATTTGGCGATCAACCCAAGCCTAGGCTGTGTTCCATGACAGGCACCTGGAATTTTTGGAGATGGCCATGTTTTCACGGCGACAGATTCTCGTAGCGAGTGGCGGGCTGGGGGTTGCAGCCCTGGTGGCGGGTGTATTGCCAAAATTGTCCCCGGGCACCGCGCTGATTGATCAGGCCCATGCCGATGCGGTGTTTGAGGTCACCCACGGCGACAGCGAATGGCACGCACTGCTTTCTGACGAGCAGTACGCAATCCTGCGTGAAGAAGGCACTGAGCGGGCCTATACCAGCCCGCTCAACGATGAGCATCGCGGTGGCACTTTCGCCTGCGCGGGCTGTGAGCTGGCGCTGTTTTCGTCGGCGACCAAGTTCGACAGCCGCACGGGCTGGCCGAGTTTCTGGGCGCCGCTGGAGCACGCAGTGGCCACGCGTCAGGACCGTTCCTTCGGCATGTCGCGCAATGAAGTCCACTGCCGGCGCTGCGGCGGGCACCTGGGACATGTCTTCGACGACGGTCCGAAGCCCACCGGCCTGCGCTATTGCATGAATGGCCTGGCGATGACGTTCAAACCCGTGGCGGCATGAGCCATGGCCCGTATTCGATTTTCACTTTCTACAGGACGACACCATGTGGCTCTTGGTTCTCGCTTATCTGGGCGGTGTGCTGACGATCGTCAGTCCGTGCATCCTGCCTGTTCTGCCTTTTGTCTTCGCTCGCACCGGGCAGCCGTTTATCAAGAGTGGCTTGCCGCTATTGGCCGGGATGGTGCTGACCTTCGCCCTCGTCGCCACGCTGGCGGCAGTGGGCGGCGGTTGGGTGGTGCAAGTCAATCAGTACGGTCGCTGGCTCGCGTTGCTGTTCGTTGCACTGTTCGGGCTGACGCTGCTGCTGCCGCGCCTCGCCGAGCGCCTGACCCGGCCGCTGGTGTCGGCCGGCAGCCGCTTGTCCGAGGCCGCCGGGCAGGACAACCGACCGCGTCCCGGCGCGTCGTTTCTGATCGGCGTCGCCACGGGATTGCTCTGGGCACCGTGCGCCGGGCCCATTCTCGGCTTGATTCTGACCGGGGCCGCGTTGCAAGGGGCAAGCATCGCCACCACGCTGTTGTTGCTCGCCTACGCGGCGGGCGCCGCGACTTCACTGGCGGCAGCGTTGTTGCTGGGCGGTAAGGTGTTTGCGCTGATGAAGCGCTCGATCGGCACCGGTGAATGGATCCGGCGCGGGCTGGGCGCGGCAATGCTCGTAGGTGTTGCAGCCATTGCACTGGGTCTGGATACCGGTCTGCTGGCACGGCTGTCGACCGCGTCCACTGGCGGAATTGAACAAGCGCTGGTCGGCAAGCTCTCTGGCAAATCTGCCGCGGGCAACGGCACGATGATGGCGCAGATTCCTGCAGCGGATGACACGGCAAACGGCAGCATGAAGGCCACGGGCAGCGCGATGAAAATCGCTGACAAGGCGCCGGGAACACTGCCGGTCGAAGGCCAGTTGCCGCCGCTCAATGGCGCCGTGCAATGGCTCAACTCGCCACCGCTGGACGCCCAGGCACTCAAAGGCAAAGTGGTGCTGGTGGATTTCTGGACCTACTCCTGCATCAACTGCCTGCGCACGCTGCCGTATGTCAAAGCCTGGGCCGAAAAGTACCGCGATCAAGGCCTGGTGGTGATCGGCGTGCACGCGCCGGAATTCGCCTTCGAACGTGACGTGGGCAACGTCACTAAAGCCATGAAAGAGTTGGGTATCAATTACCCGGTGGCGATCGATAACGACTACAGGATCTGGCGCGCCTTCAACAACGAATACTGGCCAGCGCATTACTTTGCCGACGCCCAGGGGCGCATTCGCTACCACCATTTTGGCGAAGGCGACTACGCCGAATCGGAGCGGGTCATCCAGCAGTTGCTGCGTGAGGCCGGGGCGAAAACCGTGGCCGACGGCTTGATCAACGCCGACGCCCAAGGGGTGCAACAGGCGCCAGACATGAATCAGGTGCTGTCGCCGGAAACCTATGTCGGCTACCAGCGGGCGGAACATTTCGTACCGGAAACCAGCCTGGTGCCTGACAAGGTCGCGACCTATAACCCACCCGCCAACCTGACCCTGAATGACTGGAGCCTCGGCGGCCAATGGGCCGTCGGTGCCGAGCGCGCTACCGCCAGCGCGCCGGCCAGTCGTATCGTCTACCGCTTCCACGCCCGTGATCTGCACCTGGTGCTGGGGCCGGGCGTGGACGGTAAACCGGTGCGCTTCAAAGTGTCGATTGACGGTCAGGCGCCGGGTGACGCGCACGGCGTCGATGTCGCCCCGGATGGCAGCGGTCGCGTGACCGAACAGCGCTTGTATCAGCTAGTGCGGCAACCCGATGCGGTGAAGGATCGAACCTTCAGCATCGAATTTCTTGACCCGGGCGTATCGGCCTACGCCTTCACCTTCGGCTGATCAGGAGTGCGCAACATGAAAAATCAAAACAACTGGCGGCGTGGATTATTGGCTGTCGCGCTGGCCGGTGTGATCGGCCAGTGCTCGGCGTTCTCTTTCGGGGCCGAGGACGCGGTGATCATTCCGCCGCCGGCCCTCGACGAAACCACACAGGCGCACAGTGAAACTGCAGTGTTCGCCGGTGGTTGTTTCTGGGGCGTACAAGGGGTTTTTCAACACGTAAAAGGTGTGCAGAAAGCCGTCTCCGGTTACGCCGGCGGTGCCGCGAACACCGCGCAATACGAGCGGGTCAGCGAAGGCGACACCGGCCATGCCGAGTCGGTGCAGGTTACCTTCGACCCGACGCAAGTCAGCTACGGCAGCCTGCTGCAGATCTACTTCTCGGTGGCCCACAACCCGACCGAACTCAACCGCCAGGGCCCCGACAGCGGCACGCAATACCGCTCGGCACTGTTCCCGGTCAACGCCGACCAGCAACGCGTGGCGCAGGCCTACATCACCCAGCTCGATGCGGCGCATGCCTACAGCAAACCGATCGTCACCAAACTGGAAAGCTACAACGGATTTTACCCGGCGGAAGACTATCACCAGGACTTCCTGACCGAGCATCCGAGCTATCCGTACATCGTGATCAACGACATGCCGAAGGTCGCGCAGTTGAAGCAGTTGTTTGCGCAGCGCTATCAGGAGAAACCGGTGTTGGTGAAAAGCGGGGGGTGATCCAGGCGCGTTACTTGAGCCTTGGTCGTTCCATGGCAATCACCGATGTTTCAAACCCCAAACTGGCAAAGAACGCCTGCGCGCCTTCACGACCTGCGCGCAGCACCCAGGTGATGTCGGAGTTGTCGCCCATGACATGCTCGACCAGCGCACGGCCAACGCCTGCGCGCCGATGCTGGTCATCGACCACGACCATCGACAGATAACCGTTGGACAAACCGTCGGTGATGCCTCGGGCGAAACCGATGATCTGCTCGTCGCTCAGCGCGACGGCAGTACGTTGCGAGTTTTCGATGAGTTGGGCGAAGTGGTCGCTGGAGCCTGTTCGATGGCCCCAGCCGTGTTGCCCAAGAAACTGCCGCACTGACTCCACTTCATCGGGCAACAGATTGCGTACGGTGAGGTTGTTTTTCATCAGATGGCGGCGTCCTTGTCGGCGATCATGGGAGCTTAGTCGAAAGCCTCCGGATCAGGATCTGCCCCACGTCTGCATCGCAAACTCGACGAAGCGCCGCAGCTTTGGCAAGCGATAACGATCCGGGGCGTAAAGCAGATGCAACGGGCGGCTCGGGGGCTGGTAATCGGGGATCACCGTCACCAGTTTGCCATCGCGCAGGTCTTGTTCCACCAGCGCATCGGGCAGCATCACGATGCCCATGCCGGTGCGTGCCGCCTGATGCAGGCCAGCGGAGGTGTTCATCAGCATTGGCCCGCTGACATCCACCAGAATCTCACCGTCCGGGCCGCTGAGGCGCCAGCGTTTTTCCACCGATTGCCAGTCATCGCCGGCAGGGTAGGCGAACGACAGGCAATCGTGTTGTTGCAGGTCTTGCGGGGTGATCGGCATGCCGCGTCGGGCGACGTAGGCCGGGGAGGCGCACACGGTCAGGGTGTAATCGATCAGCGGCCGGGCGATCAGGTTCGACTGCTCGAAATGCCCTAGCCGAAACGCCACGTCGAGACCACTTTCCAGCAGATCCGGGCGGCGGTTGGTCAGCACCACATCCATTTTTACCTGCGGGTATTGCAGGGAAAACTCGCTGAGCGCCGGTGCCAGACGTTCGACACCAAAGGTCAGCGGCGCGGTGATGCGCAGCAGCCCGCGAGGCTCGTCGAGGGCCTGTTCGGCCAA
Source organism: Pseudomonas sp. AD21 (assembly GCF_002878485.1). Classification (NCBI taxonomy): domain Bacteria; kingdom Pseudomonadati; phylum Pseudomonadota; class Gammaproteobacteria; order Pseudomonadales; family Pseudomonadaceae; genus Pseudomonas; species Pseudomonas sp. AD21. The sequence continues at coordinate 20,757 of NZ_NQYG01000049.1, read as the reverse complement.
GCGCTCGGAGTCGGCCACGAGTCCCAATACATCCAGACAGCGCTGATAGTAAACACTGCCGAACTCGGTCAGCCGCTGCCGGCGAGTGGTGCGCTGCAGCAGCTGCACACCGAGCCGTTGCTCCAGCGCGCGCAGATGATTGCCAACCATGGTCGTGGACATTTCGCACTGCAACGCGGCCGCCGTCATGCTCCCGGCTTCCACGACCTTCACGTACACGCTCATCGCCTGCAACAGGTCCATTGTCAATCTCTGCTTTTAAATGATTGAAGTTTTTCCGAGTTTATCCAGTTCTGGTGGCTAACCATACTGCAAACACACCGACCTTCACTGGAGTTTGAAGTCATGACCGCCGCCCTGATGAACACCTACCAACCGCTGGCCCTGAGTTTCACCAGAGGCCTGGGCACTCGCCTGTGGGATCAGGCCGGTCGTGAGTACCTGGATGCCGTCGCGGGCGTCGCGGTGACCAATGTCGGGCACTCACATCCGCGTATCGTCGCCGCCATCAGCGAACAGGCCGGAATGTTGCTGCACACCTCCAACCTGTACAGCATCGACTGGCAGCAACAGCTGGCGCAGAAACTCACGCAGTTGTCGGGAATGGAGCGGGCGTTCTTCAACAACTCCGGCGCCGAGGCCAACGAAACCGCGCTGAAGCTGGCGCGTTTGTACGGCTGGAGCAAAGGCATCGAACAGCCGCTGGTGGTGGTCATGGCCAACGCGTTTCATGGCCGCACGCTGGGGACGTTGTCGGCCAGTGATGGCCCTGCGGTACGGCTGGGGTTCAATGATCTGCCGGGGGATTTTGTCAAAGTGCCCTTCGGTGATCTGACGGCGCTGGATCAGCTGCAGCAAAAGCATGGCGAGCGCATCGTGGCGATTCTGGTCGAGCCGATTCAAGGCGAAAGCGGCGTGCGACTGGCGCCGCCCGGCTACCTCAAAGCCTTGCGCGAACTGTGCAATCGGCACGCCTGGCTGCTGATGCTCGACGAAATCCAGACCGGCATTGGCCGCACCGGCCAGTGGTTTGCGTTCCAGCACGAAGGCATCGTTCCGGACGTCATGACCCTGGCCAAAGGCCTCGGCAACGGCGTACCGATTGGCGCTTGCCTGGCGCGGGGCAGGGCGGCCAATCTGTTTACCCCCGGCAGTCATGGCAGTACGTTCGGCGGTAATCCGCTGGCCTGCCGGGTCGGCTGCACGGTGCTGGAAATCATCGAGGAACAGGGGTTGCTGGAGAACGTCCGGGTGCAGGGCGAACGCCTGTTGACCCGCCTGCGCGCCGAGCTGGCGGACAATCCTGACGTGTTGGCGATTCGTGGGCAGGGCTTGATGATCGGCATCGAGTTGAAGCAACCGATCCGTGATCTGACGTTGATTGCAGCGCGAGATCATGGGTTGCTGATCAATGTGACGCGCGGCAAGACGATACGGCTGCTGCCGCCGCTGACGATTGATGAGCGGGAGGTGGAGATGATTGTCAGAGGTGTGGCTCGCGCCTTGGCCGCGCACTGACAAGCTACCGATACGCCCCTGCGGGAGCGGGCTTGCTCGCCAATGCAATTGATCATTCAACAACAATGTCGACTGACAAGATGCTTTCGCGAGCAAGCCCGCTCCCACACTCAAAAAGGCGTCGTGTCAGTCCGGATAATCCGCCAACTCAGGCGCCAGCATCCGCGTCTTCACCGCCCCGTTCGAATTGTGCTGAATGATCTCGCTCGGCTGCCCGTGCTCATTGAAAAACACCTGACCAATCCCCGCTGAATTCCACAGCCGCTCACCCGCTTCGGCATGTTCCGGGGTGTACGGCACGATGCGCATGCGCCGGCGTTTGGTGAGCCAGTTGAGTGGCGAGCGCGGCGAGTAGAGCCAGCGGTTGAGGCGGTCGAACCATTCCAGCAGGGTTTTCGGAAACTCGTTCTTGATCCCGCTGCTGGTGATCTGCCAGATCCGTGGCCCCGCCTTGCGGTGTCGGATCAGCACTTCGTAGACGAAGGAATAATGCACATCGCCGGACAGCACCACGTAGTTCCCGGGTGTGCGGGTGTGTCGGAAAATGTTCAGGATCACCTGCGCGGCGCCGCGATGGGCCATCCAGTTTTCCGCGTCGACCAGCAGCGGATAACCGCACCAGCTGAAAACCTTCTGCACGGTTTCGATCAGCTTCACGCCGAAGATCGGCGCCGGAGAAACGATGATCGCCGACGGGTGATCGAGCAGTTCCTGTTGCAGTTCGCTCAACGCCTCCCAATCGAGAAGCCCCGACGGTTGCTTGAGCGCCATCTCGCTGCGCCAGCGCCGGGTGCGGGTGTCCAGCACCACCAGCGCAGGGCTGCTTGGCAACACAAAATGCCAATGCTGAAAGCGCAGCAAGTCATCGATCAGAGCGTCCTGTACCGGGCTGTCGAGATAGCGATCATCGCCGCTGGCGCTCAGGCGTCGGGTGTTCTCCAGCACATCCTTGAACGCATCCGGATTGTTGCCCCAGCCCTGGCACAGCATGTAAGCGATCAAGGCGTTGCCGATAATGCGTTTGGAGAACGGATGCCCATAGGCGGTTTCCTCCCACTGCGCGGAAAGATTCCAGTCATCGGTGATGTCGTGATCGTCGAAAATCATCAGGCTCGGCAGGTGCGCCAACGCCCGGGCGACATTGCCCAAACCGGCCTTGAAACCATCGATGCGGGTTTGTTCGACGGTGTAGCGCTTCAAGCGTTCAGGCGTCAGCGATGGCGCTGTCGGACTGATCAACGTCCACGCAACCGGCGACCAGACCAACAAATACATCGCCATGACTTCGGCGAAGGTCACCAGGTGATTGTCGGCGCTGCTGCTGGTGAAAATCGGCTTGCGCGCGCCGCCGAAAAATCGCTCGCGTAATGTCTCGTTGCTCTCCAGCGCCGGTAATAAATCCGCGCGATGGTAGTAGCTGGCGGGGTGTTCGTAGAGTTTTGCGCTGTCGCTGACCACGGCACCGTCGAGGTGTTCGTCGAACAGGCCAAGGCGTTCGATCAAACTATGAATGGCTCGCAGCATCGGCCCGGCGACGTCATCGGCGTAGATCTGGTCGCCGCTCATCATCAGCAGTGCCGGGCGTTGCTGCGGATCGGCTTCTACCGCCAGCAACTGATCGACACAGAGCAAGCCATCCGCTGCCGGATGATGGGGCTTGCGGCAGGAACCGTGGAGCAATTGATCGATTCGCGAGCGCACGACAAGGTTGGGACTGGGGGCATCGCCATACAACAGATGTGGCGCCCAGTCGGCGATCTGCTGCTGGCCATCGATCAGCAAGTCGTAGCTTACAACGGTGTCGCAGGGCAGGGCGCTGTCGAGGGCCACGTCGATCAGATGGATGAACGCTTGGCTGCCTACAGGAATGACCGAGCATTTCCCGGCATCGAGAGGGATGTCTCCTACGCCTTGCAGGCGCAAGGTCAGCGACAGTTGACGCGTACCGACCAGCCACAGCACCACTCGCGTTGGTTCCAGTCGGCGCAGCAGCGGGCCGGCCAAAACGGGAGGCAGCGGGTTCAGGTCAGCAGGTATCGGGGACATTCAGGGGCAAAGCTCAAGGCGCACAGGCTGGCGATGATAGCGCAGCCGGCGCCTTGAACCCTTAAACGAGGCTTAAGACTCGATCTTCTTCAGTTTCAGATCGAGCAGTCGCCATGCGGCCTTGTCAGTATCTTTACCGTCCACTTGTTGAACTGAACAGTCGAAACCGTAGCTGACATCGTCGCCCAACATGTTGCGAGCGCTGACGGTGCTGCTGATGGTATAGGTCTGATCCTTGAATCGTTGGCTGCTCGCGCTCTTGGCACTGGCAATCGCTGTCGACGCTGAAAAGCGCATGGCACTCTTGATGAAGGGTTCGCAAATCATGAACGCCATCATGGATTTGTCCGCGTTCGGATGCGTGCCGGCCAATCGGCGCGAAACGGTAAAGTCGTTATGCGCGTTGTCCTTGAAGTCCTTCTCCAGCAGTGAGGTGGGCAGGCGCTTGCTGTAGTTCGGCAGAAGTGCGGACTCGGGTGGAGATGGCTCGTTCTGTGGTTCGCTGGCGACATAGGTCGCAAGGTTGTCGGACTCGGCAGGGGTGGATGCGATCACAGGTGTAGGCTGCATTGACCGTTCCAGCTCAGGCATGAGTGCCGCCGCAGCGCGCTGTGTCTCGCTGCTTTGTGTTTGCGTCAGCGCCGATGGAAACAACGACAGCGTGATTGACAGCACCACCATCGCCACAATAAAACCACCCGCCGCGCCAACGAGGTTGCCGTAGAAAATATTCCAGCTACCGCGGTTCTTCACCACCCAGCGCCACATGAAACCCCAGGCCGCGACAAACGCCAGAAAACGCAGAAACTCCATTCGATCCTTTCCTTAAACCTTCGAAACCTGAAATCAACGCACGCCCGAAGTGAACGCTGACGATGGCGGCAAGATAACAAAACAGACGCGTAATGCCAGTGACGATAATGGCGCTCAGTGAAAGTTGAGCGCAAAAAACATCAACGTCGTCACACCCGCAGCCAATCCACAGAGGCCGGCGAAAAGTTGGCGGGCCAGCGGATGCTCTGGTTGAGGACGCCTGACCAGCCACATCCATACACCCGCCAGTGCGCCGATTGTTGTGATCACTTGCAGCACGCTACTGGCCAGACTTGCGGGTGCAGGAGGAACAACCGACGGGAAAAGGCCTGAGCAGACCACCGAGAAGGTCATGGCTACCATGAGGCCGCAAGCAGCACCTGCCAGATTGGCGAGGATCAGGTTCCAGGCCCCCCGGCTCTGAACGACCCAGGCCCAAACGGCTGCCCAGACGAAAAAGTACAACAACGCCATCATGGTGTTTTCCCTCTGAAAATTAATCTCCATCGAGGCACTGGCGACCTCTTTACTGGCAGTGGACGGCAAGATATCAAAATAGTAGCGTCGCGCCACTGCCCATCTCCGTAACGGATTACCTATGCCTGTCAGCACCCACGCTTTGCGCCTGTTTTGCGCGATCACACTCGTCGCTGCAATGACCCCTGTATTTGCCGCCGTGCAAGAACACCCGGAAAATAGTTGGCAGTATTACCTCGCCAACTGTCAGCGAATGCAGGAAAAAATGGCCGACGTCCAGAGCGGTCGCGTACCCGGCGCCGTTGAGGTGATAGGCGACCTGGAGAGCAGCTTGCGGATCATCGCTGAACACCGCTTGAACCTGACGCCCCAATACCTCGGCTCGCAAGAGTTCGCGCAATGCGAAAACGTCGCCGCCCAAGGCGAAGCGACGATTGCCCAGGGCAGAGCCGAGTTCGCCGCCAGAATGAACCAGGCCGCTCAGCAAGGTCGCATCGCCCACCAGAACTCCCCCGAATACCAACGCGCGCGTTCACTCGGCTACAGCGACGTCGGTGACATCTCCTTCCTGAAACTGCACGAAGACACCGACGGCGAAGCACGCCTGAAAACCATGCTGATCACCGTCGACGAGATCTGCGGCCAATACTTCCGCGCCACGCAATACGTGAAGCCGTATGTGATCTATACGGTTCGGCCTTCTGACGGCGGTTGTGGTGAGGTGAAACGCGTGGCGGTGGTTGGCGGCCGATCAGTGGAGAAGGGCGATTACATTGATGAGAAGGGCGAATTTCAGTATCTGGGCTGGAAAAAGCTTGTTGGCGCCGATGGCTTCCCGACGGATGTCAGGGTGCTGAAAGCCCGTCGTTGAACCAAAGAAATACCGGGATGTTTTCTTGAAGATGAGGATGGACAGATGATCGACTTCAACAACAAAGGCTTCTTCAAACTCAAGCAGAACGATGAGTACGCCGAACGCGTAAGCGCACTGTTGCCGGACGGTGAGGAAGTGATCGACTCTTACAAGGCCATGCGTGACGGCGTGGTGTTTACCAACAAACGCATCATCGCGGTCAACGTTCAGGGGATTACCGGCAGCAAGAAGGATTTCACTTCCTTGCCGTACAAAAACATCGTCGCCTACTCCGTGGAAACCTCGGGCACGTTCGATCTGGGTTCGGAGCTGGAGATTTACTTCTCGTCACTGGGGAAAGTGAAGTTCGAATTCACCGGGAAGACCTCGATGGTGGAGATCTCCAAGTACATCTCGAAGCATCTGCTGTAACGGCTCAGCCCATTACAAGATGTCTTTCAAATAATCCTTGAGCGCGAGGAGCGGCTGATCCAGCTGCTCCAGCGAACGCGCCTCGCTGAAGTCAGCGGATAACTTGTGCAACTCGCGCCCCAGCGGTTTCTCGACACCGCCCAAGGCGTCCATCGCCAAGCCCAGGCATTCGTTCATCTTGAACTGAATGGTCTCGACATCCCCGCGCCGCACCAACAGTTCGAAAATGTCTTTCTGGTAATCACCCATGACCATGTCGTCCCGCAGGATCGGGCTCAGGCCTTCTTCCTCGTAAGCGAGCTTGAGGGAGAAAAGGGCGACTGTTTCCAGTGACGTTTCCATGGGGGGGCCTTTAGCGACGTCCGTCAGTGTGAGAGTTGATGCCTGGATGCAACCACCGTCAGGTGCAAGATGCGTAGGGCTGCTTTCAGAGGGGCGTGATTATACGGAGCGAGATCAACAAGTGCAGCCCAAAGGCGAGGCCGGGCACACTGAAGCCGATCAATAACCCTTCGCGGGATTGAGCGGCATTTCCGTCGGAGGTCGGCGAGTATTATGGTGAGCCTTCACACACTCGACGTTAACTGTTGAACACGAATGGAGTGACGACCATGGAATACGACGACAAACTGATGGAAGACGCCGTGCTTGCGCTGTTGGCAGCACTCAGTTCCGACGACGGCAATGCCTGGAAAGGATTCGATTTCGAGATCATGAACCGATTGCATGAGCAGGGTTTCATCAGTAACCCGGTGAACAGGAACAAGTCGGTCTGGTTGACGGAGGAGGGGCTGGAGCGGGGGCGGGCGATAGCAGCGCGGTTGTTTGGGGGAAGTGCTCAGGCTGAGCCTGCAAACGACTCCGACACCTGAGTTCGTGCTATGTCACGTGCGAGCCGCGCGGTGGTGAGCTTTCAGCATTGCGCGTCCACTTTCCGACAGACGAAAAAAAAGGCCTTGCTAAGCAAGACCTTTGTTAATTTTGGTGCCCGAGGGAGACTGTCGGGTTCCATATAATACGTGGCTTGCAGGCTGATTATACAATCTGGGATACAAGTAGGGATACAAGCCCCGGCTCGCTGGCTGGCCTATCGTTCTGGCGGGGCCAAGCGATAGGTGTAAAAAGCGGTACCGCCCATGACGAACGCACCCATCGTGCAGAAGAGGATCAGACCTTGGATGCTGAGTAAAAATTTCAGGGTGTCATTGAGTTTTGGTCTTTTCTTTATAGCGCGCTCCATAACGCTCGCGCGGAGCTTGGCCGCCAGCTCAACTTTCATTGCGCTATAGGCAGCGCGCCGGATGTTCTCTTCAACTCTGTTATTGGGTAAGTTCGTGATGGCGTCCTTGTAAAAGGCAGTGGCGTCCTGGCAGTAGTAGTCCTTGTTCGAATCATTATTTTTCTGGGCATCTATGCAGATCTCGATGTAGTCCAGTGCTCGCTGATCAAAGGTGTCCTGTTGCTGCATCAGATATTCGGCAAAGAAGTCGTCTGTGCTCTTTCCGAACTCACCGACCAACAACGTCAGGTAGAAACAATAAGACCCCATCACAAGCACACCGACCGCGGCCATCAGCGTCACCCTGCTCCATGGGCGCTTCGCAGCCTTCAGAGCAATCGTTTTCGCCAGCCCGACGCCTTCTGTGAGGGTGTCCATTGCTTCTTTAACTTGGCCCATCACTCTGTCTCCACTTAGGTAACGCCTGCTGACCCACCAGATGCTGGTGTGATTAGGTCAGGCAAATGACAGAGACGATATCGGCCGCTGCCACGGATACCTGATGTTGGCGAGTATCGAGGCGAGGTTTGCGAGGCGTAGCTGAAACTCGCTGGGGACCCTGAGGGATTCCGTAAGGTACGGGGTCGGAAACCCGCGGGAACTCGTTAGTGGGAGGCGCCCCAGCTTACTGAAATTTCAACATTGAAATTGAAAGGATCTTGAAGAAAAAGGTACATCGTTACCACATCGGCAATGGTGATCGCAGAACGTTCGCTTTGTAGGACAGATGCACAGGTGAACAGGCAATTCATCGGTTCACCTGTTCACTAAGCTGGGAGATCTCCAGCTAACAAGGTCTGGCGGACATACGACCCCGTCTACTCGGAGATTGCCAGGGTCGCCAACGTAGCTCGCAGCTATTCGCTGAAGGTATCGATCTCTGGGGGTGACAGGGGCAAGAAAAAGCTGTGTTACCCGTGTTACTCGTGTAGCGAACCTCTTTAAGTATCTGATTTAAAAGGATTTTAGTTTGTAACAATGCTTCTGTCCGTTCTAGTTCGTGCCGTGTTACCGATAGCTTTAGTGTTACAGCTTTGTTGAATGAGGCATTGCCTGACGGGGCGGAGAAGCACTAATCGTTATTCTCCTGTCGGTGGTGTCTTCGTAATCTGATGCGGGGGAAGAATGATGTGTTGGAAGGATCTGCGGCTGGACTATCCTTACGCGGTTTGGACGCAATCGCGGTCTCAGCTGACTTCGGGTCCCGAGTAGCTACTAGGCCTACTGGGCTTGTCGTTGGGCCTCATTGGCTGCTATTCGCTCCCCTCGACCGATTCTTCTTGCCGTTCAGGCATACAGTCTGCAGACTCTTCCGGTTATCCATATACGTGAAGCTGATTGATGAACGGCGAAATCTCCCTCTCCTCCTTTGCCACAACGCTTATGGCGGCGGGCAGCCCGGATGATGAGACGATGTCCGAAAAGTTGGTGAGCGACCTGATGAACGGGCATGCCACGGACTTTGTGTACAGCACGCTGTCATTGGCTGACCGACGCAAGCATGGCGTTTTCTTTTCAGGACCCGCCTGGGCAAAAAAGATTCTGTCAGGCCAAAAAATGGCTAGATGGCAACGATTTATTGACCCTAGTGTAGGTGTGGGCGACCTTTTAATTGAGGTATGCAATTATTTACCTTTGGAAGGTTCGTCTAGCAAAACAATTGAAAACTGGGCAGAACGCCTGGTTGCAATTGATCTCCGCAAATCTTTTCTTGATATAGCATGGTTGAGAATACAAGCGCTGGCTGTTCATCGCCATAGCGTAGAAAAAAATCAGACGTCTGACTTCGTTTTCAGGGGGCTGCCTAAGAGTTTTATCGTCGGAGATGCTTTAACTATAGATCTTAATCTTCGACAGCACGACTGCGTGGTTATGAATCCCCCTTATCAGCGAATCATTGCCCCTACTAAAAGTATCGTTGGGAAAGGTAAAAGATCAGCTGCTGCACTTCATTTGGAGCATGTGATTCTTCAAGCTCCACCAGGTGTAGGCGTATTTGCTCTTGTTCCTGACGTTTTAAGAAGTGGCAGTTCGTACGAGCGATTTCGGAGAGAGTTCAGGAAGATAGTAGATGTAAGCTCGTTTGATCCATTTGGTGCTTTTGGAAACCAGGCTGATATTGATGTGGCAATATTTGCTGCTACCACTAAGGCACCAACATGCGAAAATCAAGTAGCGAAGGTGGAGTCTGCTCAAGATAAAAACGTTGGCGACTTTTTTGATGTTTCAGTGGGGCCTGTAGTTCCCCATCGGACACCTATCACTGGGAAAGTGTATGGTTATCTGACCGCAAAAAATGCTGTTGTTGGTAAAGATATATCGCTTCCTGAAGAATTCGCAAGTTATGCTTGTAGAGTGGAGAAAGGGCCGTTTGTAATAGTGCGTCGCACATCTAGCCCGTCCGATAGGAAACGGGCAAGAAGTACCATGGTGACTTATTCCAAAGAACTATTGGTCGAAAATCATCTTCTTATTCTTAAGCCAAAAGACAAAAAAGTCAGTACGTGTCGGGCATTGCTACGCGTACTAAATGACCAAAGCACAGATGAGTGGTTGAATAATTTCATAAGGTGTCGTCATCTTACAGTGGGCTCACTCAAACAGCTTCCTTGGATCAATGGTTAAAATGGAGCTTAACTCATGGAATCACACTCTTTAGGGTTTAGATTCGCCCCGTCCATCCTTGAGCGACTTGGTGAAGAGCTAGTTCCAAACCTTGATCAGGCAATTATCGAGCTAGTTCGGAATTCCTATGACGCGGACGCGACTGAGTGTATCGTCGAAATTAGAATGGATCTAGTTGATGGTGGGGTGATAGTTATTTCAGATAACGGTTCTGGAATGACCTATGACCAGATACAAAATAATTGGTTGGTATTGGGCGGATCATCTAAAGAAAGTACCAAGCTTACTCGTAAAGGCCGGAGGACGGTCGGTGATAAAGGATTGGGTCGACTGGCCGCGTTAAGGGCCGGGACATCTGTAGAAATGATTACCCGCCATTACACTGCGGGGGCGAATGGCGCACATTCTATAAATATCGAGTGGAGTAAATACGATAACGTTAAGGTTGTTGAGGAAGTTGGGCTTCCAATTGAAAAAAATACTCGCGAAGAATGTGGAACAACTACCATCCTTAGAGGGGTTAGGAGAGCTCTTGGGCGGGGCGAAACAGACCGACTAGGGCGAAGTATTGTTCTTCTGACTAGTCCATTTCAAGGCGAAAGTGACTTCAAGGTCACACTCGTTGCTCCGGATTATCCAGAATTGGAAGCTAGAGTTAGAAATGGTTATCTGGATGACGCCGAATACGTTCTCAAAGCAGATTTGTTACCTGATGGGTCAGGCTACGCAGAAGTGTTAGATTTCAAAGGCGATACTCTTTATAGCGCTACGTCTGCCGAATGGCCCGCTAAGTCCTCTAAATTTCCATTGACGTATAACGCACCTCCATCAAAATTTGAGCTCTATAGTTTCGTATTTAATAGGAATGCTTTTGCGGGGAGAGGGTCAACGATAACCGAAGTGAAGGAGTGGTTAAAAGTCGTAGGGGGAGTTCACTTTTACCATCGCCAGTTTCGAGTTCCTCCATATGGTGATGCCGGTCACGATTGGTTGGATATGAACCTTTCTCGAGCCCGTAGTCCAGAAGAGCGACCCTCAACAAATACTAGTGTTGGGCGCGTAATTGTAGATGACCCCGATGGTGTGTTAAGGCAAAAAACCGACCGATTTGGTTTTATTGAAAGCGAGGAGTTCTTTGAGATTCGGCGCTTTGCAAAAGATGCATTGGAGTGGTTGGCGCGTCGGCGGTTACGAGATGCTGAAGCGCGACGAGATCTGCAGAAAATAACATCCAAAGCGGCCCCTGCCCAAGCTCGCGCGGAATTGTTGGATACGATTTCTCAGGCGCTTCCTGCCACTGAAAAAGAAAAGGCTATAAAAGCACTTGATAGACTGGAACAAAATTTCCAAAGAGAGTTGCGTTCTACTCGAGAGGACTTGGTCTTGTATAGATCGCTTGCTACTGCCGGGACTACGGCAGCGGTGTTTGCGCATGAGATCGGTAAACCTATTAGATCTATTGCGGGTAGCGAGAAAAGTATACGCAGACGAGTTAAACAATATTGCGCTGATGAAGTTGTTGTAAAGTTTGAGTCTCCCTTGGACTTGATTGTTACTGCATCAGAACGCTTAACCAGATTTGCATCAATGCAAATCGACTTTCTCAAGCGAGAAAAGAGGCGGCATGGCGCGGTAAATGTAAATAAGGTTATTCAAACTCTCTATGGGCTGTGGAAGCCAATACTAGAAGACGCAAAAATTGAAATTGAGTTGGTGCCATACAGAACTGATGACGCAGTTATATATGGGGCGGAAGCTTTAGTTGAGACTATAATTACAAATTGTCTTACTAATTCTGTTAGTGCGTTCGAGCGTGTTGGGGCCAGAACGAAAGATAGAAAAATTAAAATTTCCGTTAATATTGAAGGTAACACTGTTGCTATAGAGGTTGAGGATAATGGACCCGGAATTAATATGGATATTGAAGAGATTTGGCTTCCTGGCAAGACAACAAGGCAAGAGGGTACCGGCTTTGGTCTGACGATTGTTAAGGATTCAGTCTTGGACTTGGGTGGTAAATACAGTGCTTCCAATGTCAATGAAACTGGAGCTATATTTAATTTTGTATTTCCATTGCTTACCAATCCTACTCCTGCGTGAACTTCATGAAACCAATTAAAATTGTTGCGGTTGTAGACGATGACGATCAGGCCGCTTTAACTATCATTCATGCGTTGGAAGATGGCCGCTTCGAGCCCTATCGGCAGGAGGCAGCCGATAGTTTGGCAGCTTTGGCCGATTTGATTATTCTCAATTCTGATGCAGCAGTTTGTGATCATCGGTTGAGATATGGAGCATTTGCAGACATATCAGGCGCCGAGCTCGCTGCTGCGTTAGTAGAAAAAAGACATCCTACGATATTGGTGACACAGTATCTAGACCAGTACGCCGATATAGCTATTAGAACGTATCGAAGCAATCTTCCAGTTGTGCTTCGTCGTGAAGATGCAGATGAGCCAGATGAACTTAGGGCGGCCTTTGCAAGATGTATTAATGAGCTTAGGCGTGGCAAAGTAGATGATAGAAAGCTCTATAGAACATTGCTACAGGTTATGGATGTCTCTGATGTAGGGGGCGTTAGGGTTATTGATGCGATCGTAAATGGTTGGAATCCCAAAGATACAGTCCGCTTTCCTTTGTCTTTGGTTGATACGGATGATCAGGGAAAAGTAGAAAGGTTTACTGTTCTGGAGGCTCAAACAAATGTAAGCACGTCTGAGAAGGTTGACTTATATTTTGAGAACGTAAAATTGGCGCCGGAACCGGAGTGGGATGATGGATTGCGGTGAAATTATAATTCTCGATGTGGGGCATGGGAATTGCACAATAATAAAGCATGGTGAAGAAGCTATTATTATTGATGCGCCAGGGCGCCCAATTGTTGCAAAGGTTCTAGATGATTTAAAAATCAAATCTATTCGCGCGCTATTAATTTCACATGCTGACAGTGATCACCTTTCGGGAGCGATTCCGATTTTGATGAATGCGGATCGTCCTGTTCAACAAGTATATGTAAATCCTGATAAACGAAAGACCGATTCTTGGCATCAGTTCAGGATAGCCGCAGGAGATGCTAGAAGACTTCAAGGTACCAAAGTTCATCCTGCGCTAACTGTTGATAGTCCGCAGCAACTCGCCATATGTGGCACTACAGTTCACGTTCTCCATCCCACTCCAGAAATATGTCTTGCGACTAATGATGGGGCACATACTGATGGGGTTAAGCTTGATGCAAATAGTATGTCTGCTGTCGTGCTTATAGAGCACGATGGTGAGAGGTTGTGTCTGCTTGCAGCGGATTCAGGTAGACATAGTCTCAATATAATGATGAATGAAAACGTTGATATAAGTGCTCATGTTTTGGTTTTTCCGCATCATGGGGGACACATCGGTGGGACATCAGATAATAGGGAGTTTGCTAAAGAGCTTGTTTCCGCTGTTAGACCTAAGTTAGTGCTTTTTTCATTAGGAAGAGGAGCCCATGGAACGCCGCGCCCTGACATAATTGCTGGAGCTAGAGACGCCTTAGTTGATAATGCACCCTACATTGCATGCACGCAGATTTCTAAAAACTGCTCCGAAGCGCTGCCAGGAAAAACGGACCGACCGTTAGTAAAAAATTCAGATGGACTTGCTAAGAACCAGTGTTGTGCGGGTACGATCATACTGCCTTTGAGTAAAGGTGGGCTCGAGAGCATCATGACTGATTTAAACGAGCATCATGGAAAGTTTGTTTTAAGTGAAGTTCCTAACGCTCTGTGTAGACGCCAGATTGCTCCGGTGATTTCGAAGTTAATAGCAACTACAAACTAGTGTTGGCGGGTGGGTGGCGGACGGCGTACGGCAGCTCGCTATAATAATTTTATCTATTATTATTTTGCGTATAGGCCGTACACGGAGGTGATATGAGTAATCAATACGTACATCGGCCTGAGCTAAAAAGGCCCCTTTGGAGGCCTTTTTTCTAGATTTCTTTGTTAGCTATTGAGCCAGCTCTCAACAACGCCTGAACCATACTTGGTTTTCCAGTCCTTCAGCGTCTTGTGATTGCCGCCTTTGGTTTCAACCAATTCGCCGTTATGCGGGTTTTTGTACACCTTCAGCTCACGAGGTTTGCGCTTACCAAGTGCTACCGCCGGTGTTTGGCTGCGCTTCGTGCTTTGCGGGTCCAGCATGTTGATGATGTGCTTCAGGCTGAAGCCGTACTGGTTGAGCAGGGCGCGCAGCTTAGTCTCGAACTCGATCTCTTTTTTCAGTGCGCCGTCGCTCTTCATCGTTTCCAGCACCAGGAGCTGCTCGGCGAGGTGTTTTTCTAGCTTACGGTATTCGGCAAGTTTGGACATGTTTTTTTCCTATGTTTGCTTGATGATAGTTTGAATGTTCGAGCTGCTCACAAGTTCAGCGCTATTCTGGCAGTTTCAGATACTCTTGGATGCTAATGATCTCGGCCTTGATCAATTTTACGGTGAGAATCTCGACTTTCGTTTTTATGCGAGGTTTGTCCACAAATTCCAGCATTTCCTTTAAGGAGCCTATTCGTGCTTTCAGTAGGTCTTTCCAGTTGGGAGTATTTCTGAGGTCTGTTTGAATGATCATTTTGTAGCCTATGGAGGTTTAAACAGCCTACCTGCGTAGGCTGTTTCGGTGGCTAAGCGCGTTACAGTGAAAGGATGTCTTGCACGCTGTACTGGCTGGATCGATCCAACAGCTCGCGCCAGTTCCAGCTGTGGAAGTCTTCGCCTTCTTTTGGAAGCACCAGCTTCATCAAGCTGAGGTGCTCGCCTCCCAACCTGCCTTGCACGCTCCACAGCTTGCCGCCCAGCTCCATCAGCGCCTGCGCTTGTTCGTTCCACTGTTCTTCCAGCACAGTACGGGCAAGGTACATCGCTGTTTTTTGGGTCGAACTGTATTCCCTCTGCGCCTCGGCAATGTGCTTGTCGATGATGGCCAGCTCCTGTTCCAACGCAGTGATGATCAGGTGCTGGCGACGATTGTGTTCGGTCGCCGTTGCGAGGTTTTTCGCGGCCTTCTGCGCATCGACATTGGCGTTCTTTTCGCCCTCGGTATCGCCCCAGGCCACTGCCTGCGCATATGCGGTGGCGGCATCGGTTTCGGCTTGCCGGGCCTTGGTCATGTCTTCTTCCGCTTGCTGCTGGATCTGTGTCAATCGAGTGCTGAGGCTGTCGCGTTTTTCGTTGAGCTCTAGCTCATCGGCTTTCCAGTTCGCCATCGACTCGGTGTAACCCGCCATCAGGGTTTCATGATTGAGCAATTGCTCGCGCCGAGTGATCTTTGCATTGAGCAGCCAGGCACGGTGTTTTCTGGCGTCGTATGGAACTTTCAGGCTGCTGTGCTCGTTGCGGATTTTGTTCAACCGGTCCGCCTCGATGATCTCATCGCCTTCCAGTAGCGCTTCCAACGGCGCCATTTTGGCGTAGTGCTCTTCAGCCTCGCGCAGATATTCATCGCGCTGGGCGGTCAGTTGGTTGATCTCGTCGATCAATCGTTGTTTCTTGGCGCTATGGTCGGTCGCGGCAGTTGTGTCGGAAATCGGCTGTGTTAGCGCAGTGGTCTCGTGGCTAACCAGCAATTCATGTTGTTCGGTGGAGGTCTGGAATTGGTTCATCTGTCTTGTTCCTTCAAAAAATGGGTTTGGGTTGAATGAGCGGCTGGCGAGGCCGGGAATAAGCCGGCGCTACCTCGATCCGCGGACGAGCCTTCAGGCAGCCCGAGCCTCGCTGTCATCCGTTCCCGGAATCGTCTTTACGATGTAGCAGCGCTGGGGTCCCAGGCCGGGCAACCGGACCAGACTCGACGCCTTGCCGTCGCTGGCCGGTTCCAATACGCCGCGCTGCAACAACTCCTTGTTCACTGCGTTGATGTTCATGCCCCGGAAGATCTCGGAGCGCCACGCCTCGGGCAGTACGTAGTAGGTGTTGGTGGTGTGCATGGTGTCGCCCATGCCGTGCTCCAGCGTCTTACGAAAGCCGAGGCGGTCGATGGTGCGCGGGCCGTGTTCGTCGATCTTCGCCGCTGCCGATTCCCAGCGTGTGAAGCGGCTTTCACCAAATCGCTCGATGACTTGTCTTAGGCGCGCCAAGATCGCATCGCCTTCGAAGTTACCGGCGCCGCCGCGCTCGTTGAGCCAGGCGTTCAAGCACACCCGAGCTGCAGTGGTGGCCGTGCCGTCCGGCCAGCCGGTGATGCCCATTGCGGTGGCCAGCTCGCCCGCTGCAGCGGCGAGGCCAAAACGAGCAGCAGCACGGTGCGCCTGTCCACTCGCGGACGCTGGAAGCGACTTGGCAATAAAGCCTTCTAGCGTGCGGCGCAGAATCGCAGCCCAGCCGTGACGCTTGCCCGGCTCGCATAGGGCCTTGAGGAACGCAGTGATCGGTGTGCCGTAGTAGTTCGCCACGCGGGCTTTGAGCGCGTCGGACAGTGCTGCCGCGTCTTCGAAACCGTTGAGCGTATCGAACATGCCGAGGCCTTTGCTGGCATCGGCCGGGACGGCTAGCATCCGCACCTCCATACCGGCTTTCAGTTCCTTATTGGCTTCGGCCATGTGCTGGGCCAAGGTCTTCTCGCCGGTGGAGAGAAACAGCAGGCGCCATTCCTGCACCTGTCGGCCCGCTTGCCCTCGATCATTGGCGCGTGCCTTGCCGGTACCGTTGCCGAGCATGTACACCGTCTCGCCGATGATGCGGGCATCACACATGCCGATTTCATCGAGCACCAGAAGCCCGTCGGAATGCGCGGCAGCGATCGACTCAAGCGCGTTATCGGTCGAGCGCCATGAGCGCCCCAGACGCGGCCCGCCGTAGATCGAGGCGGCAACTTGCAGGTGCGTGGTCTTGCCGCCGGAGCTGTCGCCGTACAGGTGAAAACCGCCCGATTCGTGGCCGAGCATGTGCAGCAGGGGACCGGCGAAGGCCACACCGACGACAAACGCCAAGCGATGATTGCCAATGCACAGCGCGCCGATTTGCTGCTGCCATTGCTCCAACGTGCCCGCTTCGCTGATCGGCGGAAGCTGCGCGCCGGCCTCATAGAAGTGCAGGTGTTCTGCGTGCACGCCGACCTGCTGCTCGGGCAACAGAAAGGCATTGTCATGCCAGCCCAATCGGGTGACCAGTCGCGCACGTTGCGCACTGTCGAAGCCGCCCAGGTAACTCTGTAAATCGTTGCGTGCGTTGCGCCCCGAACGACTACCGGCCAGACGCAACCCCATGTCCACCAACGGACCGAGCACGTCCTTGCCGAAGTCACCGGTCATTGTGCGTGCCGGGATGTTCCAGCGTTTCTTGGTGCCGTCGGGGTCGTCGAACTCGACCAGCAAGCCCCAGTTGTGGCCCTTCTCGTCACGGGTACGCGCAAGGATTGCCAGTGGCGAACACACCGGGCGTGCTTCACCGTCGTCGCCGGCATAAAACACACCTTCGGGCGTCAGTCGAAAGCCACCGGGCATCAGGTCGTTTTTCGATTTTGCCGGGCGCTTGGCTGCTGCTTTGGGTTTCGGTTCCGGCTCCGGTTCCGACTTGGCTTTCATCTTGTCAACTACCGGCGCTTCTTCGATCACACCGAACAGCTCGCCGCTGCTTTCCAGTTCGGCGAAGTGGCCGGCGGTCCAGCCTTTGTCGAGCGCATCGGCGGCATCGTCGCCGTCGTTCCATTGACCACCTTTGACGAACGCGACGCGGTCGTTCTTCAACGTCGGCTTGCGTTTGAACACCTCCAGCGCGATGACCCGGACCGAAGCGGCGCCGATTTCGTGCAGCTTTTCGGCAACGGTAGCCATGCAGGCTTTACCGCTGTCGTCGTTGTCCGGCCACAACAAAACGTCGCGTCCCTTGAGCGGCGTCAGGTCAGCTTTGTGCCAGGAGTTGGAGCCATTCGGCCAGCAGGTGGCGACGTAAGTCGGCAACAGCTCGGTGGCGGCGTCGGCCGCTTTCTCGCCTTCGCACAGAACCACCGGTGCGTCAGCGCGCTGGGCCAGTTCATCAAGGCGCAGCAGCGGACGTGGATCCGGCAGACCCTGCCAGCGCCATTGTTTGGTTTGGCTATCGGCGCGCTGACACCACGTCAGTGGCGCAAAGACCTTCTTCGGCTTGCCGTCTTCATCCGGACCGAGGTCGAAGCGATACAGCGCCATGAGGGGCTGACCCTGCGCGTCGCGGTAGAACCAGACTTTGGAGGGCACACCGTGCTGCCGATGCTTGGCCGGGCACTTGTTCATGGCCTCGGCCGGGATCGGCTGAATGGCGTTCCACGTCGGCGCCTTCGGCTGGGTCGGTGCGGCCCTTGTCTTGGCGGCGCCCGACGCGACGTTTAGGAGGTCGGCCAGTTTGTTGCAAGCCTCGACGTCGGTGCCGCCGTCCAGATAGCGCACCAGATCGATCAGGTCGCCGCCTTTGTCGCCGGTAGCAAAATCCGCCCAGGTGCCTTTGCTCAAACTGACCTTGAGCGATCCGGCGCGCTTGTCGCTGCGGGTCGGATTCGGGGCTGTGTATTCCTTGCCGCCGTCCACGCGCTTGCCGTTGGGCAGCCAATGCGACAAGACACGCTCGATGTCTTTCAGCGCAGCGGCTTTCACGTCGGCAAAGCTTGGACGTTTCGCGGTGCTGTTCGGGCGTTGGCTCATGTGTCAGCCCTCGGCAGAAACAGCGCGTCGTTGATGTCATCAATCAGCGCTTTGGCCATCTCACCCAGGTACAGGGCGGGCCAACTGAAACGGTCGCCGTTGTCACTCATGGCAGCGTCGAAATTGAGCTGGTTCGCGTGATGCTGAAGCAGCGACACCATTTCCAGCGCGTCTTCGACCGGCAAACCGGCATTGACGCGAAACAGCTTCAGGTCGGTGGAATTGACGCGAGAAAAGGTAGCGTGGCCCGGTGTGGTGGAAATGTTCATAGAGCACCGCCTTTCTGCACCGCAGGTGTCGAGGTGGTGTCACCGTGCATGGCCAGCGTTTTGATCAAACCGAGGGTGCCGCGCACGTCCCAGAGGACGGCGGCAATGACGTGATTGGCAAGGCGTGAGGATTCGTTTTCGAAGTGATCCTCAAGCAACGTCAGCACCGAGTCAGCACGGTCAATGGCGCAGGTGATGGCGTCGATAGGTACACCGGCTTCGGCGGTCGGATTCACACAAAGCAAGTTTTCAGGCAGGGCAAGACTCAGAGTGTTGTTCATTGGGCACCGCCTGCGGTTTCGAGTGCGCGGGCTTTGGCCATGTGAGCGTTGTAGCGGGAGAGACGTGTAGCGAGGCTGGAGTTGGCGTGTAAAGCGGCGAGAGCCATTGCACGATGTGCAGCGGCGCGGATTTTGGACGGATTGAGGGCGTGTTGCATTTGTGAAGGCTCCTTGTACTGAGGAACCGCCACCGTCTGCCGCCAAGCAGATTAGGGTGACGGATTGCGCAGGATTGGCGGACCGGCGTACAAGGAGACCGGCGCACCCGAGGGTGCTCCTACGCAACCCGCCATAACACGGGAATGCGGGCACAAAAAAAGCGCCTGCAATCGTAATGGGGGCGCTGTTGCGCCTTGTACTGTATGGGCCGCCAAGCCCAATCGCTGAATTTGCAGCGACGCCAAGAGAGTAACGTCCGTTTTTCCAAAGTGCAACTGCGCTGATGGCTTGCGGTTTTTTCAGGTGCGGCATAAATTGTTCGTGCATGTTGATTTACCTCAACGCCTCCGGATCGCCCCCGGAGGCGTTTTCGTTTCAGGCATGGGCTTCCCAGCGCAGGGAGAGAAGGGGCAGAAATCCGCCGCTGAGCATGGAGCGGGCGTCTTCGTAGGCGTCGATCTGCTGGCCTTCGTCGACGACCACGGCCCCGGTTTTTTCGCAGTGGAGGGAGAGGGCGCACCAGGTGCCGTCGGCCCAGCTGAGCACGCTGACCACTCGACCTTGCTTGTCCTGTTGGCTGCGGTAGCGTTCAAGACGCTGCATGACGCGAGGCGAAAAACCGATCCGACGCAACACGGAAAATGGGTGCATCAAAGCGTTGTTTGCAGTCTTGTGGCTCATGCCGCCACCTGATCACGTGCCTCGATGCGGCTGCGCGCCCACGCTTGAACTTCGGAAAGGACCCAGGCGACAGGGGCGCCGCGTGCGTTGCTGTTGCTCAGTTTGACGGGATGCGGAAAGCCGCAGTCGGTGCGCTGCATCAGTTTGTAGATGGTCGAACGCTTCATCCCCACGATGCCTTCCACTTCTCGCATGCGGATTAAAGTTGAAGCGGCATCAAAAAGTGAGGCAGCGTTGGCGGGAGTCTTGCGGGGAAAATCGGTGACAGAGGTGTTCATAGGTATTGCTCTCGATTGATTTGGACAGCGAGAGCAATGGTCTAGAAATTGGTCGGCGGTGAGCAGTTCACTTCCATTTGAAAGGACATTGAAATATCGGTCACACCACAAAATTGCGTTTGAGGATTCCCTCCACGCTTTTGCGGGTTAGCGCTTTGTCGGTTTCCATTGTCACCCACTCAGCGCGCTGTTTGAGTGGCTTGGACACCTCCCGTTCCAGCCAGGCGTGAACCGCCGTGGTCACGTTTCGCCGTGACATTCCGCTAGACACGTAGTGTCGACCTTGCCTAATGATTGCCGTATCTCGTGCGCTGATTTCTTCGTTACGCTCCATTCCGCTGATGATGCCGCCCTTAGTGCCATCCCTTTCAAGGTCTTCGGTAAAATCCCCTGAAATTTCATTCAGGG
>NZ_NQYG01000048.1:0-41939 GCF_002878485.1 Pseudomonas sp. AD21 | reverse complement strand
AGGTTGCTGAGGTTGCTGAGGTTGCTGAGGTTGCTGAGGTTGCTGAGGCGAGGAAGAGGGCTCGTTGATGTTTTGAGCGAGCGCCTGGCTATTCTCCGTGGTCGCAAGATTTTCAAGTGGTATGTCGTTACGGGTGTAGAGCAAGCCTACGCGTTGTGCTTCGTAATGCAGTGTGGGAGTCATGAACGCCAGATCGTTTTCGACGGTGCCGAACTGTCCTTCAACCTTTCCCGCCTCAAGAATGGTGTGTTGACTGCTTTGCGGATAATCGCCGGCGGTCACCAGCTTCAGGGTGGCGTCGCCCAGATGGGCAGTGCCTTTGACGAACACGGTCGGGCTATTACCGGAGGCTTCCACGGCATAGGCCAGTACGGCGGTGCGGGAAAGACTCAGGTCTCCCGCGACTTTGGGCGCGCCGTATACATCGTCGACGCTCATGCGTCCGTATACGTTCAAATGGTTCACCGCGCCACTGCCGGCAAAGTGGCCGTTCTCATGGACATTCACAATGCCGTCAATGAGGCCCTGGTTGGTCAGGTCTCCTCCTGACTCGACAGCAGCGCCGCCGCTGATCGCACCTTTGTTGATCAGGATGCCCTCGGTCATTGCCGTGCCGAGAATATGCCCGTCGTTGACCAGCAAGGCCTTCGGATGAACCAGTACCCCTAGGCTGAAATCACCTGGTCCGTTGCGTGTCCAGCTCCCGCGCCTGACCTCCAACCCGCTGAAGTTACGGGTTTCACCCAGCGTGCCTTTCTTGTTCGCGTCGAGTTGCAGCAGGTTTTCGCCTCCGCCACCATCGACCAGTCCGGCGAAACTGCCACGTGATTGCACTGTGACAAGGTCGTTGCGCCCATCGAGTGCCAGAGCCACACCATCCTGCGCCGTATAGGCTTTGCTGACCTTCAGTTGAACGGTGTCTGGATGATGGGTGAAAGCATCGATCGCTGACTTGAGTGCTTCTGGAGGGGCGGACAAGGTGTCTTGAGTGTCGAGGGGTGCCTCCTGAGCCATGGACAGATCAGTGCATCCCAGTGCCAGGGCAATGGCCAGTGTCAAGTGTGTAGGTCGATAGTGGAATTGAACGGGCATCGAGTTCAGCCTCTCGTGGAAGGAGGCCAAACTCTAAGTTGGCGCCGGCAGACGCCGATGTCAGCTGGTTCGCACGGTGCTGCGGGCTGCGTCGGTTTGATCTGCGGAAAAGGGCAGCCCGGCGCAGAATTTCCGATCACATCTTCCCGATCCGTCGTCCTTTCCTACAGGTTGTGTCGCCGCTAGCCGCTGGTAATGATCAGAAACTCATCTGCCACTGTCCGATCAGCCCGTGATTGCGGCTGTTGCTGCGGATCTCGCCGTAGGTGTGTTTCCAGCCAACCGTCATGCCTGGCACCAGGCTCATGCCGTTGCTCAGGCTGCTGTCGGATCTACTCAGCTGCGACGCACGTAAGCCTTGCCGTAATGGCGCTCCATCCGTGCCTGGATCAATTCCAGACCGATCGACATCAGCCAGTAAATGAGCGCCGCTGTGGTCAGCATCTCGATGTAGCGGTAGCTCGAGCGCCCGTAGGACTGGGCCAGGAACATCACTTCCCACACACCCATCACCGAGATCAGTGACGAGTCCTTGAGCATCGAGATGAACTGGTTGGTGGTCGGTGGGATGATGGTGCGCATGGCCTGGGGCAGGGTGATGCGCCAGAAGATCACGCTCTCGCGCATGCCCAGCGCCAACGAGGCTTCGCGCTGACCATAGGGCACGCCGAGGATGCCGGCGCGGAAGATCTCACTGAGGTACGCGCCATAGTTCAGCGACAGGGCAATGATCCCGGCCACCACCGCGCCGGGCACCACGCCCAGTTGTGGCAGACCGAGGTAGATCAGCAGGATCTGGATCAGCAACGGCGTGCCGCGAAAGAACGAGGTGTAGAAGCTGGCAATGCCGAATGCCACGGCGCTTTTCGACAGGCGTGCCAGAGCGGTGACGAAGCCCAGCAATGACGAGGCGACGATGGCGCAGGCACACAGAAACAAGGTCAGCGCCGCGCCCTGCAAAAAGCCGTTGGGTGCCAGGTGCACGCCAAGCAGGTTCGGCAATTTGTCGAGGATGATCGAGAGCTTCAGGTCGAAGCTCAGGAAAAAACCGGCAAACAGGCTGAACATCGCCGCCCACGTCAGGTACAGGCGCGTGCGGAAACCGAACAGCCGTTGCAGGCGCGATTCAGCCACCGGTTGTGGCGGCTGTGGAGGGGTCGGGAAGGCAGTCATTGGCTGATATCGGCGCCGATCCATTTCTGCGACAGCTTGCTCAGCGTGCCGTCCTGTTTCAGTTGCGCAAACACCTCGCGCACCTTGGAGTCCCATTGCGCGTCACCCTTTTCAATGGCAACCGAGTTAGGTTCCGAGTACAGCGGCGCGCCGGCCAGTTTGAAACGCTGGTCCTGATTCAGGCGCGGCTGCGCGGTCACCAGGTTGGTGAGGATTGCATCCAGGCGCACACCGGCACCCAGGCCCAGATCCTGAAAGGCAACGTTGTCGGTATCGTACGGGGCGATCTGCACATCCTCGAACGGGTATTGCAGACGCGTGTCTTCGGCGCCTTCGATGATCAGGTTCTTGTTCAGGTAACTTTCGTAGCTGGAGGCGCTGGTCAGGCCGACTTTCTTGCCGCTCAGGTCCTTGGCGCCGTGGATGCGATCGTCCTTGGCGTTGACCACGATCACTGCCGGTGAGGCGTAATACTCGACCGGGAAGTCGAACACTTCGGCGCGGGCCTTGCTCGGGGTCATGGAGCAGATGCAGATGTCATAGCGCCCGCTCCAGCGGCCGGCGGCAATAACGTCCCAGGACGGTGTTTCCAGGCGCAGCTTGACCCCGAGTTTATCCGCCACGGCTTTGGCGACGTCCACATCGAAACCGTCGAGCTGATTCTGGTCATTGAGGAACGAGAAGGGCGGGTAGCTTTCCATCAGCACGCCGACCAGTTGTTTTTTCTGTTCGACGCGGTCGAGTGTGGCGCCGCCGAAGGCTTGAGTGGAGGCGGCCAGAATCGTCAGGCCCAGGGCCAGTAGCGGTTGAAGTTTCACAGTCGACACCTGAAAAAAAGGGGTTGTTATTAACCGAATGGTGCGTATTAAATAGTTATAAGAACTACTCTGGTAGTGAGCAATTTTCATAAGCTTATGAGTGAAACGCATATGGGCACAGCAAGCGCGGTAATTCTTGATGGCGGCATGGGCCGTGAGTTGCAGCGCGCCGGCGCACCGTTCAGGCAGCCCGAGTGGTCGGCGCTGGCTTTGATCGAGGCGCCGCAAGCGGTTGAAGCGGTACACGCCGCCTACATCGCCAGTGGCGCCAACGTGATCACCAGCAACAGTTATGCAGTGGTGCCGTTTCACATTGGCGAAGCGCGGTTTGCTGCTGAAGGTGAGGCACTGGCGGCGTTGGCCGGTGAGTTGGCGCAGCGTGCGGTGCAGGCATCGGGCAAAGCGGTGCGAGTGGCAGGTTCGTTGCCGCCGCTGTTCGGGTCTTATCGTCCGGACCTGTTCGAGGCGTCGCGGGTGAACGAGTTGCTGGCGCCACTGGTGAACGGCCTGGCGCCCCATGTCGACCTGTGGCTGGCGGAAACCCAGAGTTCGATCATCGAGGCGCGATCGATCCGTGCCGGTCTGCCGAAGGACGGCAAGCCGTTCTGGCTGTCGTTTACGCTGAAGGACGAAGATACCGATGAGGTGCCGCGTCTGCGTTCCGGTGAACCGGTGGCCGAAGCAGCGGCGGTGGCGGCGGAGTTGGGCGTGGAGACGCTGCTGTTCAACTGCAGCCAGCCGGAAGTGATCGGCGCGGCGATTGATGCGGCGCGCGACACCTTCGAACGTTTGGGCGTGCAGATTCACATTGGCGCGTATGCCAATGCGTTTCCGCCACAACCGAAGGAGGCGACGGCCAACGACGGCCTCGACCCGTTGCGTGAGGATCTGGATCCGCCGGGGTATCTGCATTGGGCGCAGGACTGGCAGCAGCGCGGCGCCAGCCATTTGGGCGGCTGCTGCGGGATCGGTCCGGAACACATTGCGGTGCTTGCGCAAAAGCTCGCTTGAACAAAAATCAAAGGATCGCAGCCTGCGATCCTTTGATTACAGACTCAGGAACGGCACTCGACCAACCCTTTCACCTGCCCGGTCGGCGTCTGGTTTTCATCACTCAACCAGCGTTCGAACCCTGCCGCAATCGCTGGCCACTCCGAATCCAGAATCGAGAACCACGCGGTATCGCGGTTCTGGCCCTTGACTACCATGTGCTGGCGGAACACGCCTTCGAAGCTGAAGCCCAGGCGCTCGGCGGCGTATTTGGAGCGGGCGTTGCCGTTGTTACATTTCCATTCCAGGCGACGGTAACCCAAGGCGAACGCATATTTGGCGAGCAGGTATACCGCCTCGGTGCTTTTCGGTGAACGCTGCATCGGTGCACCAAAGGTGACGTGGCCGATTTCGATGCGGCCCTGGGCCGGGACAATCGACATCAGGCTCAGAATGCCTTGCACCTGACCCGTGGTGCGGTCGACGACGCTGAAGAAATACGGATCGCTGCTGGCCGCATGGTTGTTCAGCCAGTCATTGAAAACGCTGCGTTGCGGAAACGGTCCGTAGGGCAAATAGTCCCAGAGCTTCGGGTCGGCACCGGGGCCTTCGAGGGCGTTGAACAGCTCGTCCTCGTGGCACGCCGGGTCGAGTCGTTCGAGGCGAATGAAGCGTCCTTCAAGCAGGGTGGCGGTGGGGGCGGGGACGCCTTTCCAGTCGGCCGGTGAAATGCTCATGCGTGCGTCTCCTTAAATGGCTTTGCGAAACTGGATGAATCCCGGGCGCTCGGCGATGCGCTCGTAGAGCTGGATCGCAGTGGCGTTGGTTTCGTGGGTCAGCCAGTGCACTTTGCAGCAGCCGTCAGCCTTGGCCGTGGCGTAAACGTGTTCGATCAGCAGACGGCCGACGCCGGTTCCACGGGTTTGCTCGGCCACCAGCAAGTCCTGCAAGTAGCAGGAGTTTTCGATGCTCCAGTTCGAGCGATGATAGATGTAATGCACCATGCCGACCGCTTTGCCATCGGCCCAGGCCAATGCTGCGTGAGTCGGTTCGCTCGGATCGAGGAAGCGCTGCCAGGTGCTGTCGGTCACCGCGTCCGGCAGTTCGCCGTTGTAGAAACTCAGGTAGGCCTGCCACAACGGCAGCCATGCTGCGTGGTCGGCGGCGCTGACCTGGCGGATGTCGATCTGACTCATGGTGATTTCCTTAGCGCATCAGTTGGGCGAGGGTTTGATCATTGATTTCAGGGCTGGCGGCCAGGCCTTCGCGCACCCCGGCAATGTCTGCGGCGCTGCGGTTCTGGCTGAGTTTGCGCTTGCCTTCGAGACGGTCGATGGGAATGGCAAAACCGACAATCGCTTTAAGCATGCCGTCGATGTAATCGGCGGGCGCGTCATTGACTGACCACGGCTGGGCGCGGCCGGCTTCGTGTCGGTCAGTGAGGGTGCTGACGATGTCGAGCAGGCGTCCGCCGTCGCTGAAGGTTTCGGCGTGGCCATAGGCGTGCACCGCGATGTAGTTCCAGGTCGGCACGACTTTGCCGTGTTCGGCTTTGCTCGGGTAGAAGCCCGGGCTGACGTAGGCATCGGCGCCGGCAAAAATCAGCATGGCCTCGGCACCGTCGCGCAGGTCTTTCCACTGCGGGTTGGCGCGGGCCAGGTGTCCGTACAGCGTGCCGTACTCGCCTTGCTCGCAATGCAGCAGCACCGGCACATGGCTAGCTTGCAGGCCGTTTTCGCCGTGGGTGACCAGAATGGCGAGGCGGCTGGCGAGGATCAGTTCGTGCAGTTGGGACAGTTCTTCGATGGCGAAGGCGCGCGGCGTGTACATGGACAGATTTTCCTTGGCGAATGCCTGCATCCTAGGCAGGCTATTGGTCTGTTGTAAGAGCCATTGATGGCCAATTTCATAGGTCCATTGCCATGCCTGAGCAAACTACCCTGTCGATGCCGTTCAATCCGGCCGGCATTGAACTCGATCGCCGTCAGGGTTTGAGTCGTCAGCTCTACCAGGCTTTGCGTCTGCGCGTACTGGATGGACGTCTGGCCAGCGGCACGCGATTGCCGGCCAGTCGCGATCTGGCGACGGCATTGGCCATCTCTCGCAATAGCGTGGTGCGCGCCTACGATCAGCTGTATGCCGAGGGGTTCATCGAAGGGCGAGTAGGGGACGGCACTTACGTTGCGCAATTACCCCAAGCGCCCAGCTCGCCGAAAAAACTATCCACAAAAGTATCCACAGGGTTTTCAACAGGCTTACCCACAGCCTTATCCACAAATTGGCTGGATCTACCTGTTGTTTCATCCAGTAAAGTTATCCACAGCGATACGTTTGCGCGTATCGAAAAAAACCATTTAGCCCTGCCGCCAAGTGGTCCGCCGCGCGCATTTCGAGTGGGTGTGCCAGCTTTTGACCTGTTTCCATTTGAGGTCTGGGCCAAGCTCAATGCGGCTTTCTGGCGAAAACCGGATCTACAGCAACTGTGTTACGGCGATCCGGCAGGCGACGCGCGACTGCGCGGCATGATCGCCGCCTACTTGCGCAGTTCGCGCGGCATGCAGTGTTCTGCTGAGCAAATTGTGATCACCAGTGGTGCGCAACAGGGCATTAGCCTTTGTGCACAGCTGCTGGTGGCACCGGGCGATGCGGTCGGGATAGAGAATCCGGGTTACCGGGCCGCCGGCCACGCCTTTGCAGTGGCTGGCGGTCGTTTGCACGGTGTGCCGGTGGATGACGAGGGCATCGATTGTCGGGCATTGGCTGAAGTTGCCGACTGCCGGCTGGCCTATGTCACCCCCTCTCACCAGTACCCGACCGGGGTGGTCATGAGCCTGGCGCGCAGGCTGGAACTGCTGGCCTGGGCTGAGCGAAGTCAGGGCTGGATCATCGAAGACGACTACGACGGCGAGTATCGCTACAGCGGTGCACCACTGGCCCCGCTGGCGGCGCTGGATCGGCAAGGCCGTGTGCTTTACGTCGGGACCTTCGGCAAGGTGGCGTTCCCGGCATTGCGCCTGGGGTATCTGGTGTTGCCGGCCGGGCTGGTCGAAGCTTTCGCAAGGCGGCGAGCGGTGGACGTGCGTCATTCCGAAGTGAGCACTCAGGCGGTGATGGCTGAATTCATGGCCGCTGGGCATTTTCAGCGACACATCCGACGCATGCGCCGTGCCGCCCTGAGCCGGCGCAACTGCCTGTTGGCGCATTGGCCGGGAAATATCGCCGGCGTTGGCAGCTTGCCGGCGGTGGCCGCAGGCTTGCACCTGACGGTGCCGGTGGCAAGCGTTGCCCGCGAACGCGAGCTGATTGCCCAGGCCGAACAGGTGGGCGTCGAGGTCAACGGCCTGAGCAGCTATTGGTTACCCGACTCGCCTCGGCCAGCGCAGCAGTGCGCCGGGTTGGTACTGGGCTTCGCCGCTGTGCCGGAGCCGCAAATTGAAGCGGCTCTGGCACGCTTGCGCAGTGTCTGGTGTGAGTGATCGCGTCGGCGTTTTTATACTACTGCGGGGCCAGCATGTTGCGGATGGAGAAACAGATCCCGTACCGCTGGAGTGACGATCCGGCGCAGCAGATTATCCACCGCATCGAAGTGCTCCAGGTCTTGACGCGATTTGCTCGACAGATTTTGCAGATAACTGTCGGCAAATTTCAGATGCGCGGCAGTGAACTGCTCATCCGGATCAGCCAGATTGTTGTAATGGAAGTGCGCGACCCATAGGGTTTTGTTCTGGCGGCTGACGTCGAGGACCCGATACTCCTGAAAAAAATCTTTGCGTTGTTTCGTGCGAATGCGGCCACGTTCGTCTCTGACGATCTGCACCAGATTGTGTTCGTGCAACCATTGCAGATAGCTTTCTCGCGGACGGCGTCCGGTTAGCATACTGCCGTAGACACTGATGCCTTCGCGGCGCAAACGTGTCGCTGCTGTGCGCAGTTCGGCACTCAGGGTTGCAATCGGAAAATCGGCACGTCTGCGCGCGAATATTTCATCAACACTCAGCGCCGCCTGATCGAGGCGAGTGGCCTGTTGATCGAACAGATCCTTCATGTCGGCCGGAATTCGCGAGGGTCGTTGCGCATCGATGCGCAGGCGTTTGATGAACGCTTCAAGCCCGGCGATCATCGACATGGCGTTGTCAACCAGCGGTTCGTCGCCCAGAGCCGGTACAGGTAAAATGCGCCTGGCCGCAGCGCGCACGACGGGCATTTGCTCGACCACCGGCGGTGGTTCGGGAGCCGCCCTGCGAGGTTCGATGACCTGTGGCCGTGCGCGGTTGACCCGACCGACCGCACGTGAAGCCGAGGGGGCCGGTTCGAGTCTGGCCATCGCCGCAATCGGAAGCTCTTCCGGTTCCGGCAATGCTTCGAGCAGGCGCTCACGGGCCAATTCGTGAAACTCGTTCACCAACTGCTGAATCCGCTGGAAACGTTGGGTTTCCAGGTGCGCGGCGGAGCTGTCAAAGACCTCTTGCAGGCGCCGCTTGGCATCAGCCAGACGGTCGACCAAAGCACTGAGTCTCACCACAGCCAGTGCTTGTGTCTCGGCGGGTTGCGCCGTGTTGCGTCGTTCGATCAAAGCATGTCCGGCGTCGGCCGCGCCCTCGAAAATCGGCACAATCAACAACCGCAACGGATCCAGAGCGCTGTCCGGTGCCTCGCGCAATGACAGTTCGATGGACATGCCGATTTCATTGGCGTGCAGGTCTCTACGCGAGAAAGAAGGCAGCAGCCTCCTGAGGTCGCCAGCGACTTTCTGAGTGACGCCGGAGTGATGATTCAACCTTTCGATCGAAGCGTGCAGTCGATCGAGGCGCTCGACCATTTCGTCGCTCACGGCGATGGCGTTGCGCGCCGCCGTCATCTGGACCTGGCGTGAACGGGTTTGCGCTGGCTCTGCCGTGTTGAGCTGTGGCAAGACGATTTTTACGTATTCGCGCAGCTTCATGCGTAGCCAGCCACTGAGGAAACGATGCTGTTCGACGGTCATGCGCATCAGTTGCGACTGATAAAACACCCCGGCACCGCCGGCTTCACGCCACTGCTCCAGTGTTGCCAGCGCCCCGGTGTAGGAACTGGCGAGCTCATCGGCCTTGGTGATGTAGAGCGTGATTTCAGCATCGGACATGGGTGTTTGCTCGTCAGCCTCTTCCAGAGGCTTCAAGGCATCGCTCAGGTTGGCCTTGCGGCCGGCTTCCTGTTCGATGAACCGATGCAGTTCTTTCCACGTGTCAGCCTTGCGTTTGGCCTTTTCGCGGCGCAGTGCTTCGATACGTCCGGTCGGCCCACCGCCGCGCAGGCGCAACCGGAGTTCCCAGTGCCAGCGAGCGCCTTTGGTGTCGAAACGGATGCTCAGACCCGGGTGAGCAGGGTCGGCCGGATCAAGCGCGAATACCGGTTCGTCGACTTGTGCGCTGACTTGAAACCAGCGCTCGCCTACCTGGGCGTACAGCTTGCCTGCGGACTCGTAGAGATGCTCGGCATTGGGGCGCGCGCCTTTGGGCAGGGAGGGCTTGGTCACCTTCATATGATCGATGGTTTTCAAAAAAGCGCTTTGCGAGTCGATGCGCGTCAGTGTCGCTGGCGCCAGCAAAGAAAGGTGAGCCTTGGGCAATGGTGTAGTGATGGGCGTGTTGTCATGCGTAATTTTCGGCTCCTTGCGCAGCAGCGGCGCAGGCCGGGGCAATTCGGTGCCAGACGCATGCTTGAGCGCTTTGCTTTCACTCCACGGGTTGAAAAGCCGAAGCCGACGAACAGCGATGCGCTGCCCAAGCAGAATGCCCAGCGTCAGCAGAACATCACCGATCGATGACCATTCAGCGGACGTATCCCCCTGGTCGCGGGCATCCAGCGCCTGCTGGATCTGGCTGATGGTTTGCCAGACCCAGACAGCGGTGCCGGCCGGACCGCTGAGAAAATTGGCCGCGACGCCGAATATCGCCCAGCCGCTGTCTGCCAGGATCGCCCAGCGGCGCTCGGCATTGGAGGTCGACTGGCGATCGGCAAGATCAGCCAGTGCCTGGCTGTGGCTGGTGAACAGGGTCTTGTAGATGTCGCCGCTCATTGGTGTGTCGGCGAGTGTCACGGCCGCCGTCAGGTCAAGGTGGATGAAAGGTTCGAAAGCCAGTTCGGTGATGGTCCAGGGCGAGGGCAGCCCGCTGGAAAAAACGTATTGGGCGTAGTCGAAACTCAAGGATCGGTTGGGCAGCCAGGCCAGTACCGAGTCACGCAGTTCGCCGGATTGGTAGAACGCATACAGCATGTTCTGCGCGGAGGGAAACTGCCGCAACGGTTGATCGAGTAGTGGCCGATAAAGCAGGCAGGGGCCGTCCTTACCCGCAGGTGGCCCGATGATGTACATGTTCGCAACGGTGTCGGGAGTGCTGCCCGGGCGAAAGCGCGGCATGAACGCCAAGGGACGGATTTGCACCGGCCAGTCAGCGACGGCGCGGTTGTCGGCAATCGATTTGATCAACTGGCGAACCTGGCGATAACCCTGCTCGTCGACATCGCCCTGGCGCTTGAGTTTGCATTCCAGCGCCAGCAGCGGCAGCAACAGGGGTAACTGTTGGCAGTAGCGGGTCTGGTAAAGCCGCGCCTGAGACGCATCGTCGATCAAGCTGGTCTTGATCAGTTTCGGATAGTTTTTGCCGATGTCGACCTCGCCTGCCAGGCGCACCAGCAGATCCAGGGTCAGCCAGCCCGGCGCGGGTGTCGCGTCAGCGTAGGCGACCTTGGCGAGGTAGGGTCGGGTGTTATGCAGAGCGAATTCGCCAAGTGTCTGCACGCGAGTGCTGAAAGGATCGGGCAAGGTCAATCCGCCGGCCTCGAAGCTCTGGGTGACGGTGATCCGTAGTTGATCCGGACGCAGTAGCGCAGGCTCTTTGGCGGGCTTGGCGGCGATAATGGCGTCGCGCATTTGCTGCTGGGCATAGTCGGCGATAAGCGCAATCTTGTTGACGTCGAAGGCATCGCTGTCGGCGTCTCTCAGCCTGCCCAGTTCTGTCAGGTAACCGCTGTAGGCCTGGATATCGTCCAGTGATCCGGTAATCAGCCAGTCGGGGATGGCCTCGTCGAGAACCCCGGCACGCGGATCATTGGCTATTTCTTCATGACCGCCGTGCTCTTGGGGGGAAATGAACCTTATCAGCGGCGAGCGGCTCATCGGGTCAAGCGCGTCGATCGAATCGATCTGGCAGCTCACCAGTGCCCGGACCAACGCGTCAAAGATATTGCCATCGGGTTCATACAATCGCCATTTCAAGGTCTGACCACTCAGATCCATGTCGATTCGTTCAGGCAGGGTGGCGCCCAGTTCCGCCAGGGAGCTGAACGATTCAAAGCCTTCATCGATGGTGTACATCGTGACCAGTTCCCGGCTGCCCAGCTTCGCCGTCAACACCAGTGCGCCGGCGACCATCAGGTGGCGGGTCTGATTGCCTTCCGCCAACTCGAAGGCGAAGTCGAGATCGATCAGGCTGGCGCGCACATCCGACAGACCTGCATGCGTTGTTGCGCGCGAAGCCTTGTCCGGAAATGCCGAGACATGACGTGCCAGGCTGCATTCGTTGGCATCCCAGCCTGCGATTGACTGCACATTCAGCGTTGCTTTCAGGGTGTCAGCCAAGTGTTGCCAGCGCGGTACTTGTTCTTCGGTGGCATTCCAGTAGTCCAACTGGCTTTGAGCGAAAGCGAGAAACAATGCCGGCGCGTTTTCATTGAGCATTGTACTGATTGCATCCATACCGACGGGTAAATGGACCGGGTCTTCCATCTCGGGTGCCACCGTCAGAAAGTGTTCGCCTTCTATGTAGTTGGCGGTCTCGCCGGTAAACGCCAGGCGCGCCAGTACGTGGGGCAGTGATTCGAATTGGCTGCTGTGACTGAGCAGTTTTTGCCCTTGCTGATACCAGACAGGCGTCATCAACATGATGTCGTCCGGATCGATCTGCAATTGCGCAAGGGTGGTCTTCAGGGCCTTGCGCAGCATCTCTACAGCAGCCTCTTGCAAGGTCGGCCCGCTGCTGGTCTGTTCCACCAGTCGGCTTTTTTTGAGCAGCGGCGGGGCGATGATCGTTCGGTTGGTTTCACTCATTGGTCAGGCACCGGTTAGAAGGTGGACGGTCGGCAAATGCCGCCTGCCACGGACATTAGCGAGGCGTCCAATAGCGCGGGTGGTAGATATATATAGGATGAAAAAAAGCCCGCACATGGCGGGCGATTGATCCGGTTGAGTGATCAGGAAAAGAACAATGTAGCGGCCTGGGTATGGCTTATGGCGCTGCGGTGGATGGCGATCAATTCCTGATTACTGCGGCCCTCACGCTCGACAAAGGCACCGCCCAGCCGGCGCTGCTCGACGGTTTTCAAATGCGCGGCGGTGAATGACGGCAACGGATCGTCAAGGTTGGCGTAGTGAAAGTGGGCGTACCACAGGACTTTACCGCTCTGTTTGTCGAGAATCGGGTATTCGAGCAGGTAGTCTTTGCGCGGGCCTTTGAGCCGGCGGCGTTCGGTGGATCGAGTAATCGTCACCTCCTGCTTGCTGTACAACCATTCGACTCGCGCAGCAGTCGGCGCCTGTTGTTTGGTGATTTCGATCCGGGCCGCTCGACCTCTGGCATAAAGTGCCGTGGCTTCGCTTTCGAGTTGCTGGCGCACTTCGGTAGCGGAAGCGGTTTTGCTTTCGACGTGATTGCCTGAGGTGAGTGCCTTGTCGATCTTATCCATGGCATCGCGCAGGCGCGTGGCGTGCAGGTAATAGATCTCCTCGATCTCAATGGGATTGCGTTGCGCCCGTGCGATGTGTGACTGGGTGCGCTGCCTGAAGGCTGGCAGTTCGTCGAGTAATTCCCTGGCGCCCTGCAGGCTCTTAGAGAGCCCAGGACCTGGCTTTGGTAATGCGACCGGTTTGGCGGGAACTCTCTCGACCCAGTTGCCCGGGGTTTTCTCGTGAAAGGTAGCAATCACTTTACCGGTCAATGGCGCCACGACGTCGACCAGATCGCCATCCTGCCCACCACCACTGCGCCTGGGCTGACCGACCAGTGTGCCTTTGTAGCGAGTCTTGATGATTTTACGCACCGGCGGCGTCGACGATTTTGATGGCCCGGCAACGGGCTCTACCAGGCGTTGTTCGCGCAACAGGTTGGAAAGCTGCTGTACGGCATCCTGTTGAAATCCGCCGACGTGGCGTTTTACCTGCTCGAGGCGTTCGCTGACCAGATACTGCGGATATTCACTGACAAGGTCGCCAAACCGCTGGTCGATGACGTCGAACTGTTCCACCAGATTGTTCATCGCTTCCACGCGCTCACCGAGCTGGTTGAAACTTTCTTCGGCGCTCAAGTCGAGCACGCTCTGAATGTTCAGAGAGGCATCCTCGACGAGATTTTCCAGGGCGGTACGTGCTGCTTCGCGAGATTCTCCCTCAGCGGCCGACAGACATAGCTCCTGACCCAGAGTGATTTGCAGCAGCTTCAAGTCTTCCAGCGAGAACTTCGGCAGCCTGGCTTTGTAGTGTCGGGCGACATCAACGGCTTCTTTACCAAGCAGGTTCAACTCGGCGAAACGGGTATGGGCAAATTCGATTTTGTCGATGATGCCCTGCGTCAGGTCAGACATCTTTTCGAAAGGTTCGGAACGGTCTTCTGTGGCTTCGATGGGGTCCTCGTCAAGCAGCTCGAGCGTCTGTGCCAGATTCTCGCGAAAGGCTACGTAGGTCTCATCGATCCAGTTCTGCATGAGGAACAATTGCGAGGAAAGTCGTTCGAGCATTGCGCTGCGATAGTTGGGTACCGCTTCGAGAAGATTCAGTGCCTTCAGGCTGTCGATATGGGGGCTGTACTCCTTTACCTGAGTATCAAGCGTGTCGAGAAACGCCTGACGGGCGCCTTCAGCATCTGGTGCGGTAGCCTCCAGCATGGCTTGTCTTGCGTTGACCATCTCGCTGTGCTTGCCGGCCAGGCCTGCATCGAATACAGCAATGTCGCGTTTTATCTGCCGCAATTGTTCGGCGTTCTGCTTGCGCAGTTTTGCGCGTTGACTGTTGAGGCCGCCGGCGCGCAGACGCAAGCGTAAATCGACAAACCATTGCCCTCGCGCATTGGCGATCAACAGCGGCCCGGTGCGCGTCGGTTGCTGGCGCGTGTCGATGATCTGCACATCTTCATTGTCATTAAGAGCAACTTCGAACCAGCGTTCGCCGACCTCGGCGTACCACTTTTGCCCGGCACTGCAAAGGTGACGGTATGCGCCCTCGGTCGCTGCTGCTGCCAAGGGTTCCGGTCGGCTTACTTTCAGGCTGTCGAGTATCGTGCCCAGGCTCGAGGCTGATTGTTCCAGTGCACCCAGCACGTGCAGCGACAACTCGTGATTGCCTGGCAGTTCAGCGCCACTGATATCCGTGAGGCGACTGAAGCGAATGCTGGCGGGCGCGACAGGTTTACTGCCGGAGGGGATTTTCTCTGGTAGGGCGACAGATGAGGCTCGTTGCGGTTGCTCGCGTGTCGCCGCTCGATGCGCGAGCGCCATACCCAGCGACAGCAGGATGTCGGTCAGTGCGGTCCATGCCACGGGTTGCTGCTGGTTTTGCGCATCGGTGACTTCTTGCAGGTCGTCCATGATTTGCCAGATCCACGCCGCAGTGCCGACGCTACGCCCCAGAAATGGCAGCGCCGCATTGAACAACGCCCAGCCGCCGCGCTTGAGCGTCGCCCAGCGTGCCTCGACATTCGACACGGACACGCGATCGGCCAAGGTGATCAGTGCGTCGGCGTTGGCTTTGAACAGATTTGCCAGTACGTCCGGCTCGATCACGCGGTTACCCAGTGTCACGCCTGCCCGGTTATCTGAAGCCGAACCGGGGTCAATCAACAGTTGCGGCAGGGTCCAGACCGAAGGCAGGCTTCCGGGAAAAACGTATTGCGAATAATCGAAGCGTACGCTGTCCGGCAACCAGGCCAGTACCGACTGGCGCAGAGTGTTCGAATGCTTGAGCGCATACAGCAGATTTGCCCTTGAAGGGTATTGCAGCAGCGGTGCATCGAACAACGGACGATAGAGCAGGCACGGACCCTTGTGCGCATCGCGTGGGCCGATCACGAACATGTTGAGCACGTCGTCCGGGCTCTTGCCGGCCTTGTCGCCGGTGATGAATGCCAGCGGGCGCACGACGATGTCCTCGCCGTCTACGCGTCTGTCTGCCGACTCTGTGGCCAGCGCCGCCACGACGTAGCGATAACCTTGCTCATCAACGCCTGCTTCGCCGCGGATCTTGTGTTGCAGCGCCAGCAACGACAACTCAACGGGCAATTGTCGACTGTAAAGCTGCTGCAGGCGTGCAGCCTGGGTCTTGTCTTTGACCAGGCGTTGCTCAAGCAACTGCGGATAGGTCTTGCCGATATCGACCGCAGTGACCAGGTTTTTCAGGTACGTGGCGGTCATCCATACAGGCACCGGTGTCTTGCTGTTGCGATAGCCCACCGACAGGTCACCGAGTGGCAAACCGGCCAGATTCTGCAGCGCCAGATCGACCACGGACAAGGTCAGGGTCTGCGGCTGCTGCGGTGCGACAAACGTGCCCCAGACCACCACGCTGGTATCGGTTATTTCCACATCCTGCAGCTTGAAGCTCTGGGTCGGAGCTCGGTTGATCGCCTTTCTCAGCTGGTCCAGGGTAAATGTCTGAATGTCGGGAATTTCATTTTGAAACGTCTTCCCCGAACTCTGCTGCTGCACGGCGACCAGATCCAGCAGGTGCCGGCTGTAGCGGGTCTGGTCTGCGGCGCAGGCATTGTCCAGCCAGGACGGCAGGGCGTGTTCGGTGTGGGTGAAGCGGCGGGAAAGGTTTGATTCGCCGGCGGCCGGACTGGCGCCGCTGCCCAGATGGGCGAGAGCAACCGAATCATTACGGCGCTTGAAAAAATCGACCTCGCCGATTGCCTGGGCTTCCAGCGCAATCAGCGCGCAGGCTTGCTGATCGAAGAAATTACCTGTTGGCTCGAACAGTCGCCATTGCACATGGATCGCGGCAGCACCCGGTTCCAGAGGCCACTGCAACGACTTTTCCAGGTCGGTGAAACTGTCGAAGCATTGGAAACCCTGAGGGACCGAATGCGTGAGGATAATTGTCCGCGCGCCTTTGCTGCCGATCAGAACGGCTGTGTCGAGGACATTGAGATGGGTACGGTCGGTGGTTTCGCCCAGATCAAGATCGATCAGGCAGGTGCGGGTCTGATAGATGTCCTTGAGCGCCCGTGCGGTTTTATCCGGGTTGTTGAAAACGCCAAGCGCCATTGCTCGTTGATCGGCATCCCAACCGTTGTCGGCGCTGACGTTCCACACCTGCTGCAAGGTCTCTGAAAGTTGGTGCCAGCGCGGTACGGAAGGGCTGATGGTTTCGTTCCAGTAGTCGATCTGCTGCTCTTCCAGCGCCGTGAGCAGCAGCGGAGCGAGTTCGTTGAGCAAGGCGCCAATCGCTTTGATGTCTACGGGTAACTGGACGCAAGGCATGACGTCCGGTTGTTCGGTGAGAAAATGTTCGCCGTCCATGAGTGTGATCGCGGTGCCAGACAGGGTCAGCCGCACCAGTGCATGGGTGAGCGACTCGAAATGGTAGGGGCCCGCCACGACTTTGTGTCCGTCGGACCGCCAGGTCGGCGTGGCAATCATTGCCAATGCCGGATCGATGTCCTGTCGCGGGTACGACTTTGCAAGGGCAGGGTGCAAGGCATTCGCGGCCACCTCACTGAGCGAGGGGCCGCTCACCAGTTGGCTGAGTACATCAATGGCGCTGGGCGCCGGTTTTTCTGGCATGACCGTATCCTTGTCTGACGTTAGCGGCCGCTGCGATGGACAGCGCCGGACGACAGCAAGTTATGGCCGTGGCGATGGCGGCAGGTGGTACATAGTTATCGCCGGAAAAAAAAGACCCGCAGGGCGCGGGTCTTGATTTACCTGATGGGCTCAGGTGCCTGATTTGATCTTGGTCCAGGCCCGTGTGCGTGCCCGTTCGGCCTCACGCGGCAGTGGTTGCAGGGTATAGAGCGTGCTCATCGCCGCGTCGGTCGGGTACAGGTTGGGGTTGTTGCGGATCGCCGGATCAACCAGTCCGGTGGCGTCCTTGTTCGGGTTCGGGTAGCCGACGAAGTCGCTGACCGGGGCAATCACTGCCGGTTGCAGCAAGTAGTTGATGAAGGTGTAGGCGTCCTCGGTGTTCTTCGCACCCTTGGGAATCGCGAGCATGTCGAACCAGATGGGTGCGCCTTCCTTGGGCAGGCGCATGTCGACCACCACGCCGTTTTTCGCCTCTTTGGCGCGGTTGGCCGCTTGCGAGAAGCTGCCGGAATAGCCGACCGCGACGCAGATGTCGCCGTTGGCGATATCGGCCATGTACTTGGACGAGTGGAAGTAGGTGATGTACGGGCGGATCTTCATCAGCAGCGCTTCGGCTTTTGCGTAGTCCGCCGGGTTCTTGCTGTTGGGATCCAGACCCAGGTGTTGCAAGGCCAGCGGCAGGATCTCCGACGGCGAGTCGAGCAGGGCGACGCCGCACTGCTTGAGCTTGCTGATGTTTTCTTCCTTGAAGATCAGGTCCCAGCTGTCCACCGGCGCGTTGTCACCCAGCGCGGCCTTGACCTTGGCCGGGTTGAAGCCGATCAGAATGGTCCCGTACATGTACGGCACGGCGAACTGGTTGCCCGGGTCGTTGGCCTCGATCAGTTTCATCAGTTTCGGATCGAGGTGGTTCCAGTTCGGCAACTTGCTGCGATCCAGCGGCTGGAACACCCCGGCCTCGATCTGCTTGGCGAGGAACACGTTGGACGGCACCACCACGTCATAACCGGAGTTACCGGTCAGCAGCTTGGCTTCCAGGGCTTCGTTGGTGTCGAAGATGTCGTAGACCAGTTTGGTCTGGGTGTTCTGCGCCTTGAACTCTTCCAGCGCCTTGGGCGTGATGTAGTCGAACCAGTTGTAGACGCGCAGAGTGCGTTCTTCGGCGTGGGCAGCGCTGCTCAGCAGCGCCGCGCACAGGGCTGGCGCGATCAATTGCTTGAAGCGGTTCATTGTTCAAACCCTTCCAGCACGTTCACCGCGTTGATGCCGATTTCTTCCACCGCGTAACCGCCTTCCATGACGAACAGGGTTGGCTTGCCAAGCGCGGCAATGCGCTTGCCCATGGCCAGATAATCCGGGCTGTCGAGTTTGAATTGCGAGATCGGATCGTCCTTGAAGGTGTCGACGCCCAGCGACACGACAATGATGTCGGCGTCGTAGCTGTCGATCTCGTTGCAGGCCTGCTCCAGCGCCGCACTCCACACGTCCCAGCCGGAGCCGGCGGGCAGCGGGTAGTTGAAGTTGAAGCCAACACCGGCGCCTTCGCCGCGTTCATCGTCGTAGCCGAGGAAGAACGGAAATTCCGCTTCCGGGTGGCCGTGGATCGAGGTGAACAGCACGTCGCTGCGCGCATAGAAAATCGACTGCGTGCCGTTGCCGTGGTGATAGTCGACGTCGAGGATCGCGACTTTCTTGTGGCCCTGGTCAAGGAATGCCTGAGCGGCGATGGCGGCGTTGTTGAGGTAGCAATAACCGCCCATCAAGTCGCTGGCGGCGTGGTGTCCCGGTGGACGGCACAGGGCGAAGGCACTGGGTCCACCGCGCTGGATTTCTGCCTGGGCGGTCAGCGCCACTTGCGCCGCGCTGTAGGCTGCTTGCCAGGTGCCGGCGGTGATCGGTGCGCCACCATCGAAGCTGTAATAGCCGAGCTGGCCGTGCAGGCTGGTCGGTTTGATCTGTCGCAGGGTACGTGCCGGCCAGGTGTAGGGCAGCAGGTCGCCGTCGGTGTTGAATTCGGTCCAGCGCTGCCATGCGCCTTTGAAGAAGTCGAGGTAGTCGCGGCTGTGGATCCGTGCGATCGGCTCCAGGCCGAAATCCTTTGGTGCCTCGACTGCGCCGAGGCTCTGGTTCTTGACCCGTTGCAGCACGTGGTCGGCGCGCGAAGGCATCTCGAAACATGGCTTGAGCTGGCCGTCGATGAGTTCGCAGCGGCCATGGTGCAGGTGGTGATCGTCTGAGTAGATCGTCAGCATTTGTTGTTCTCCGCGGGGCTGATTCGGTTGCCCCCAGTGTTGCGGCGCGCGATGAATCGGAGAACGGCAGGAAAGGCCAAAAGGGGATCGATATGGCCAAAAGATCTGACCGTAATTCGCCCCCACCCCCCCTCAATGCAGCCATGTCTCGATTCGAGGCATGGAATGCGTCCCCTGTGGGAGCGGGCTTGCTCGCGAATACGGTGTGTCAGATGCATTGATGGCGACTGACACTCCGTATTCGCGAGCAAGCCCGCACACACACACTGGAACATCAATGCGGACGGAACTGGCTCGGCGCCACACCGCTCCAGCGCACGAACGCATGGCGGAAACTCGCGGTCTCGCTGAAACCCAGCGTCTCGGCGATGCGGTAGATCGGCAACTGATCCTCACACAGCATCTGCTTGGCGCGCTCGAAACGCAGTTCGTCGAGCAGTTCCTGATAGCTGCTGCCCATGTCCTTGAGGTGGCGGCGCAAGGTGCGCGGCGAGCATTTCATCTGCTGGGCCAGGCCCTCCAGACCTGGCGCGGCGTTCAACTGGGCGCTGAGCAACTGGCGGATGCGTCCAAGCCAGGCCTGGCGGCCGGTGAATTCGAGGTTCTGTTTGCGGCAGCGCTCGGCCATGGCCTGATGGGTGATGGCGTCGGCCAGCGCCAACGGCTGCTCGAGCCAGCGGCGGTCGAAGGCGAACGCGTTGTTCCGGGCGGCAAAGTGCAGCGGGC
This sequence comes from Pseudomonas sp. AD21, assembly GCF_002878485.1. Lineage (NCBI taxonomy): Bacteria > Pseudomonadati > Pseudomonadota > Gammaproteobacteria > Pseudomonadales > Pseudomonadaceae > Pseudomonas > Pseudomonas sp. AD21. The sequence goes on along the minus strand of NZ_NQYG01000048.1, from coordinate 22,057 downwards.
TGTCGAAGTGCTCGGCGTAGCTGTCGCGGTAATCCGGTGCCGCGTGCTCGAACCGCGTGGCGAGCAACGGCAGGGGGTGGCCGAGCAGGTCGTCGCAAATCACTTTTAGTGACACCAGACAGAACTCGGCGTTGAACACCGCCATCGCCGGGCTTTCACGATAGTCGGCGGCGACGAACCAGATGCGCTCGCCATCGTCTTCCAGGCTCAGTTCGAAAAGTGTTCCCAACAGCGCCGGATAATGGAGCGCCAGACGCAAAGCGTCACCGAAGGTGGCACAGGTCAGCAGCGCGTAACCAAGGATGCCGTAGCAGGACACATGCATGCGTCGGCCCAGTTCGAGTCCGATGTCGTGCTTGAGCGCGACCGCGTTGGCGCAGACCTGCATTTCCTGATTGGTGGTGATGCGTGTGTCGGCGCGGTTCAGGTCCGCGGCACTGATGCCGCTGCCGGCCAGCAACGCATCACCGGGAAGGCCCTCGGTCTTGAAGGTGTTGAGGATCAGCGAGACCGCGTTGAGGGTGGTGAGGTGGGAGTGCAGCATAAGATCTTCCAGCCTGGGGATGGCTGGAGCGCAGCAAGTTGCATGCCGGACGCAAATCAAACTGTGGGAGCGGGCTTGCTCCCACAGGGGTATTGCATGGTGTCAGATCAGTTCGCCACACAGGTCGAGTTCGATCAGCCGGCGCACTTCAGCCGATTCCAGGCCCGCGCCAAGCAACGCCTGCAACTTGCCGAACGCCGCCTCGCGGGTCATGCCGCCACCGGACAACACACCAGCTCCACGCAGCCGGCTGCCGGCTTCGTAAACGTCCAGCTCCACGCCGCCCTCATGGCACTGCGTGACCGCAACCACCACCACGCCGTTGTCCCGGGCACGGCCGAGGCTGGCGAGAAACTGCGGGTTGTCGCTCGGTCCGGTGCCGCTGCCGTAGCACTCCAGCACCAGGCCCTGGATGCCGCCGTCGAGCAGGCCGTCGACAATCCCGGCACTGATGCCGGGGAACAGCGGCAGCACCGCGACATTCGCCAGTTGCTTGGGTTGGTTGTAGTTCAATGCGGCGGGGATCGACGTGGCTTTCACGCCGCCACCCTGACGCTCAAGGCGTTTGAACGGATGGCGTCCGAAGCTGCGTACTTTCGCGCAGCGGGTCGGGTCCAGCAGTTCGCCGTGGAAGTACAGGTGCACACCCGGTGCCAGGCCCTGGCCGAGGGCAACCAGTGCGCCGCCGAGGTTTTCCCAGGCATCGCTGTCGGTGACGCCCGCCGGCAGCATGGAACCGGTGAAGCACACACGGGCATGCAGGCCGAGCAACTGGAAACTCATCGCGGCGGCGCTGTAGGCCAGCGTGTCGGTGCCGTGCAGGATCAACACGCTGTCGCAGCCTTGCACGTCCACGGCATCGACCACCGCTTCACGCAGTTGCTGCCAATAGGCCGGGGTCATGTTGGCGCTGTCGATCAGCGGCGACATTTCCCGGAAGCGCCACTGCGGCACCACCCGCTCAGGCTGGCTGTGCAGGTAGTCGCGCATGCGGGCTTCGAAGCCGGACGCCGGGGCCAGGCCGTTGGCACTGGCCTGCATGCCGATGGTGCCACCGGTGTAGAGCACCATGACGTGTTGGGCGGCGGGGAAGGAATTGGAAATCATCTGAAGGTCTCCACAAGAGATGACATGTGGGAGCGGGCTTGCTCGCGAATGCGGTGGGTCAGCTAAAGATATTTGACTGATTCACCGCATTCGCGAGCGAGCCCGCTCCTACAGGTAATGCATTGCACTGTAACTGACGGGCGCAGGGGATGCGCCCGTCATTCACCTGTCAGCGTTGCGCTGCAGGGACGCCTTGCGGCTCGGCTTCGGTCTTGCCGGCAGCTTGCGGGCTGTTCGGCCAGGCTTTCAGGTCCAGGTCCAGATCGGCAAATTTGCTGGAATCGAACACTGGTTGCTTGACGCCGGCGCGGCGCTGCTCGTCGTAGTCGCGCATCACGCGCATGCCGACCTTGAACAGCAAGGCCAGGGCCATCAGGTTGACGAAGGCCAGGCAGGTCATGGTGATGTCGGCGAAGGCGAACACGGTCGACAGGTCCTGCATCGAACCCCATACCACCAGCGCTAGCACCAGGCCGCGGAAAATCATCAGCGCGGCGCGGTTGCGGGTGAGGAACTGCAGGCTGTTCTCGCCCAGGTAGTAGTTGTAGAGGATGCAGGTGAAGACGAACAGCGACAGCGCGACGCTGACGAACATGCGACCCCAGTCACCGACCACGGCGGCCAGCGAGTTCTGGGTCAGGACGATGCCGTCGCCTTCGAAGCCCGGGGTGTAGAAGCCCGACAGCAGGATCAGCAGCGCGGTGCAGGTGCAGATCACAAAGGTGTCGAGGAACACGCTGAAGGCCTGGACCACGCCCTGGGCGCCCGGGTGCTTCACGGCGGCTACTGCGGCGACGTTCGGCGCACTGCCCAGGCCCGCTTCGTTGGCGAACACGCCACGCTTCACGCCCATGACGATGGCGCTGCCGAGCAGGCCGCCAAAGGCCGGGTCGAGGCCGAAGGCGCTCTTGAAGATCGTTTCCAGCATGGCTGGCACGTGTTCGATCTGGGTACCGATCACGTACAGGGTCACGCCGATATAGGCCAGGGTCTTGATCGGTACCAGCAGGTCGGACACCGAGGCGATGCGCTTGATGCCGCCGAGGAAGGTGATGGCCAGCAGCACAGCCAGGACGATACCGGTGTGTTGTGGGTTGAATTCAAAGGCGTTCTGCAGCGAGTGAGTCACGGTGTAGGACTGCAGGCCAATGAAGGCGAAGCCGTAGGTGACCAGCAACAGGACGGAAAACACCACCGCCATGCCTTTGAGCTTCAGGCCGTGCTGGATGTAGTAGGCCGGACCGCCACGATACAGACCGTCACCATCGGCGCGCTTGTAGACCTGAGCGAGGGTGCATTCGAAGAAGCTGCTGGACATTCCGACCAGTGCTGTCACCCACATCCAGAACACCGCGCCCGGACCACCGAGGGTCACGGCGATGCCGACACCGGCGATGTTGCCTGCACCGACACGGCCGGCAAGGCTGAGCATCAGGGCCTGGAACGAGCTGAGTTGCCCGGCGCTGCCTTTGAGGCTGTCGCGGAACACCGCGAACATGTGGAAGAAGTGACGCAATTGAACGAAACGCGAGCGAATCGTGAAGTAGCTACCGAGCCCGACAATGAGCACGATCAGTACTTTCCCTGAGAGGAAGTCGTTGATGACTTCGAGCATGGATTTTTCCTCGCTGTTTTTTGTGTGAGCAAATGCTGGACGGTCAGAAACATCGTGTTACTCCGGTGTGCGCGCGGCACGACAGGAGAGGCGAAGGTTTCGTCCCGGAGCTATTTCGCGGGTTTGTTATTAGTTCGGGTTTCGCATGGGTTATGGCCTCGTTACCGACGACCTCTCACGCGAAGAGGGGCGGCACTATACCGATCAGTGACGCGCCCGTCTGCACGGTTGTGGTGCAAGCGACGAAACGAGGCTTTGAAACACCCGGCGTTACCGGCGCCGGGCTTGTACAGGAACTGCTCTTTTGTAGGAGCTGGCTTGTGTGGCGAGGGGATTTATCCCCGATGGGTCGCATAGCGGCCCCAAAGCCTGCAATCGCGATGTATCAGGTACACCGCGCGCGGTGACTATGCGACTGCTTCGCAGCCGATCGGGGATAAATCCCTTCGCCACAACAAGCCCATTCCCATTTGAAGCAATCCCCAGACATATGGGTCTCAGGGTCAGAAAGTTAAAAAAAAGGGCTTGAGGACAAATCCCCAAGCCCTCAAAAGGTGAGAGGTGTCTAGTCCCTCAACCTGGTGAGCGGTGCTACAAGTCACGCGTCGGCTCAGGCTTTGAGCGGAACCAGACGCGGCGCAATCATGTTTTCCGGGCGCAGGATGTCGGCGAGCATGGCTTCGTCGAGCAGACCTTCTTCGCGCACCAGTTCCAGCACGCCGCGGCCGCTTTCAAGGGCGATACGGGCGATGCGGGTGGCGTTTTTGTAGCCGATGTACGGGTTCAGCGCGGTAACCAGACCAATCGAGTGTTCGACCAGTTCGCGGCAGCGGGCTTCGTTGGCGGTGATGCCGACGATGCAGTGCTCGCGCAGCATGTCCATGGCGCGTTGCAGCAGGCGGATCGAGTCGAGGATCTTGAACGCGATCAGCGGCTCCATCACGTTCAGTTGCAGCTGGCCGCCTTCGGCTGCCATGGTCAGCGCCAGATCGTTACCGATGACCTGGAAGGCCACCTGGTTAACGGCTTCCGGAATAACCGGGTTGACCTTGCCGGGCATGATCGAGCTGCCTGGCTGACGCGCTGGCAGGTTGATTTCGTTGATGCCGGTGCGTGGGCCGCTGGACAGCAGGCGCAAGTCGTTGCAGATCTTCGACAGCTTGACCGCGGTGCGCTTGAGCATGCCGGAGAACAGCACGAAGGCGCCCATGTCGGAGGTCGCTTCGATCAGGTCGGCGGCTGGAACCAGCGGTTGACCGCTGATCAGTGCCAGACGCTGGACGGCCAGCGCCTGATAGCGCGGGTCGGCGTTGATGCCGGTACCGATCGCGGTGCCGCCCAGGTTCACTTCAGTCAGCAGTTCCGGGGCCAGCGTCTTCAGACGGGCCAGGTCTTCGCCCATGGTGGTGGCGAATGCACGGAACTCTTGACCCAAGGTCATCGGCACGGCGTCTTGCAGCTGGGTACGACCCATCTTCAGGACGTGGTTGAATTCTTGACCCTTGGCGGCGAAGGCCTGAATCAGGCTGTCGAGGCTGGCCAGCAGCGCGTCGTGACCCAGCAGCAGACCCAGGCGGATCGCGGTCGGGTAAGCGTCGTTGGTCGACTGCGCCATGTTGACGTCGTCGTTCGGGTGCAGGTACTGGTACTCGCCTTTCTCGTGACCCATTGCTTCGAGCGCAATGTTGGCGATCACTTCGTTGGCGTTCATGTTGGTGGAAGTACCGGCGCCACCTTGAATCATGTCGACCACGAACTCTTCGTGGAAATCACCGCGGATCAATCGGGCACAGGCTTCGCTGATGGCAGCGTGCTTGGCTTCGCTCAGGTGCCCCAACTCACGGTTGGCGTCAGCGGCGGCCTGTTTGACCATCGCCAGACCCACAACCAGCTTCGGGTAATGCGAAATCGGAACGCCGGAGAGACGGAAGTTGTTCACCGCTCGCAGGGTCTGGATGCCGTAATACGCTTGAGCCGGTACTTCGAGGGCGCCAAGCAGGTCGTTTTCTGTGCGGAAAGATGCAGCGGAGGACATGATAGAAATCATCTCGATATGGACCCGGTCTATGCCGGAACGCTGCGAATGCTAGGCTTGTGGGATTTTTTGGGCCAATGCTGTTAAACACTGGCCTATGCACATTCGGCATAATGCCCGTGTGACGCCGCGTGCGCGGCAGACGTGTGACCTGTTTTGGTGCGTTCCCGGGAGGGCGTGATGAATCTGGAAAGCAAATGGCTCGAGGACTTCAGTGCTCTGGCCGCCACTCGCAGCTTCTCGCAGGCGGCTGAACGGCGCTTCGTGACCCAGCCAGCGTTCAGTCGGCGGATCCGCAGCCTCGAAGCGGCGCTCGGGCTGACGCTGGTCAACCGCTCGCGCACGCCGATCGAGCTGACGGCCGCCGGGCAGCTGTTTCTGGTGACTGCGCGCACCGTGGTCGAACAGCTCGGTGAAGTGCTGCGTCATCTGCATCACCTGGAAGGCGGGCAGGGCGAAGTGATGCAAGTCGCCGCCGCGCACTCGCTGGCGCTGGGATTTTTCCCGCGCTGGATCGCGCAACTGCGCAACGAAGGGCTGAACATCGCCACGCGGCTGGTGGCGACCAACGTCGGCGACGCGGTGCATGCGCTACGCGAAGGCGGCTGCGACCTGATGCTGGCGTTCTACGACCCGGACGCGGCAATGCAGATGGACCCGGAAATCTTCCCGTCACTGCACCTGGGCCAGACCGAGATGCTCCCGGTGTGCGCGGCGGATGACGATGGCAAGCCGCTGTTCGATCTGGAAGGCGAGGCCAGCGTGCCGTTGCTGGCCTACAGCGCCGGGGCGTTTCTCGGGCGTTCGGTGAACGGTTTGTTGCGCCAGCGTCAGCTGCGTTTCACCACCATCTACGAAACCGCGATGGCCGACAGCCTGAAGAGCATGGCCCTGGAAGGCCTTGGCATCGCGTGGGTCCCGCAGTTGAGCGTGCGTGCCGAACTGGCCCGTGGCGAACTGGTCGTCTGCGGCGGCCCGCAATGGCACGTGCCGCTGGAAATTCGTCTGTATCGCTGCGCACTGGTGCGCAAGGCCAACGTTCGGTTGCTCTGGCGCAAGCTCGAAGGCGGCGCCGCGCAAAACTCCTGAACCCACCCGCAGCCCCTGTGGGAGCGAGCCTGCTCGCGAATGCGGTGGGTCAGGCAGCATCAATGTTGACTGACCCACCGCATTCGCGAGCAGGCTCGCTCCCACAATGAAATTTGAGGTGTCTCTCCGCTGACCTTCAAGTCAATAAAACCGGGCCTTTCGCTCATTTGACAGATGGTCGTTTCGGGGGCTGTTTATTGCTTTCTTTGCGGTATACTGCGCGGCCTTCGGCCGGCACGACCGGCCATTTTTCGTACAATCAAGCCACGCAACCTGCGTGGCTTGTTGTTTTATGACGCGCCTGCGGGCGCTCCTGAGAGAAGAGGCGCGACGATGAGTGCACTGGTTGGCGTGATCATGGGCTCCAAGTCCGATTGGTCCACCCTTAGCCACACCGCCGATATGCTGGAAAAGCTCGGCATCCCGTACGAGGTCAAGGTGGTTTCTGCCCACCGTACCCCGGATCTGCTGTTCCAGTACGCCGAAGAGGCTGAGGGCCGCGGCATCGAGGTGATCATCGCCGGTGCCGGTGGCGCAGCCCACCTGCCAGGCATGTGTGCGGCCAAGACCCACCTGCCGGTGCTGGGCGTTCCGGTGCAGTCGTCGATGCTCTCGGGCGTCGATTCGCTGCTGTCTATCGTGCAGATGCCGGCCGGCATTCCGGTCGCCACCCTGGCCATCGGCAAGGCAGGTGCAATCAACGCCGCGCTGCTCTCGGCGAGCATCCTGGGCGCCAAGCATCCACAGTTCCACGCGGTACTGAAAACCTTCCGTGCCGAGCAGACAGACAGCGTCCTGGACAATCCAGACCCACGTATTGCCTGAGGTTGTTGAGATGAAGATCGGTGTAATCGGTGGCGGCCAGTTGGGCCGCATGTTGGCGCTGGCGGGGACTCCGCTGGGCATGAACTTCGCTTTCCTCGACCCTGCGCCGGACGCTTGCGCCGCGGCACTGGGCGAACACCTGCGGGCCGATTACGGCGATCAGGATCACCTGCGCCAACTGGCTGACGAAGTCGACCTGGTGACCTTCGAGTTCGAAAGCGTCCCGGCCGAAACCGTGGCGTTCCTCTCGCAATTCGTGCCGGTGTACCCGAGCGCTGAAGCCCTGCGCATCGCTCGCGACCGCTGGTTCGAGAAGAGCATGTTCAAGGACCTGGGGATTCCGACCCCGGCCTTCGCCGACATTCAGTCGCAAGCCGACCTGGATGCCGCCGTCGCTTCGATCGGTCTGCCGGCCGTGCTGAAAACCCGCACCCTGGGTTACGACGGCAAGGGCCAGAAAGTCCTGCGCAAGCCAGAAGACGTGGTCGGCACGTTCGCCGAACTGGGCAGCGTTGCCTGCCTGCTGGAAGGCTTCGTGCCGTTCACCGGCGAAGTCTCGCTGATCGCCGTGCGTGCCCGCGATGGCGAAACCCGGTTCTACCCACTGGTGCACAACACCCACGACAGCGGCATCCTCAAACTGTCGGTCGCCAGCACCGATCACCCGTTGCAGGCCTTGGCCGAAGACTACTCCAGCCGTGTACTCAAGCAGCTCGATTATGTGGGCGTGATGGCGTTCGAGTTCTTTGAAGTCGACGGTGGCCTCAAAGCCAACGAAATCGCCCCGCGTGTGCACAACTCCGGGCACTGGACCACCGAAGGCGCCGAGTGCAGCCAGTTCGAAAACCACCTGCGCGCCGTTGCCGGCCTGCCGCTGGGTTCGACGGCCAAGGTCGGTGAGAGCGCCATGCTCAACTTCATCGGCGTGGTTCCGCCGGTCGAGAAAGTCATCGCCATCGCGGATTGCCATCTGCATCACTACGGCAAAGCCTTCAAGGCCGGGCGCAAGGTCGGTCACGCCAACCTGCGCTGCGCCGACATGGCTACGCTGCAGGCGCAGATCGTCAAGGTCGAAGCGCTGATCGCCGAGTAACGACAGTTTCATCTGGCAGCGGCGGAACCTTCGGGAGCCGCCGTTCTCTGATGGCAGGATGCCAAAGTCTGTCTAGGCTATAGCCAATCAATCAGAGGGAAATGCCATGGGAATTATCGGAACCATCTTTATCGGCTTGATCGTCGGCCTGCTGGCTCGCTTCCTCAAACCGGGCGATGACAGCATGGGCTGGATCATGACCATCCTGCTCGGTATCGGCGGTTCACTGGCAGCCACTTACGGCGGCCAGGCCCTGGGTATCTATCAGGCAGGTCAAGGCGCAGGCTTCATCGGCGCCCTGGTCGGCGCGATCGTGCTGCTGGTGATCTACGGCCTGATCAAAAAGAACTGATCCAAGCGACCAAGCCCTCTCTGCCAATGCGGCAGGGAGGGCTGGAATGCTCGGCGATTCAACGTCCTTCCTTTATCCGAGCATCTTTTACCGAGCACCTCCATGCGCCGTCTTTTGTTGACTCTCCTTTTGCTGGGCAGCGGTCTGGCCCACGCCGGTGATCTGCCGGAAACCGACTGGCTGGAACTGATGCCCAAGTCGGACCAGAAAGCCCTCGAGGCCATGCCCGAAATCGATCACAACTCCCCGGAAGCCACCGGCACCTTCACCGAGAAGGGCGGGATGAAACAGGCCAAGGGCCTGCCGGCGGTGATGTATTCGACCAAGACCGTGGCGTCGATGAACGACAAGCACATCCGCATCGGGGGTTACCCGGTGCCGCTGGAGTCCGATGCCAAGGGCCGCAGCACGCTGTTCTTCCTCGTGCCGTACCCCGGCGCCTGCATCCACGTACCGCCACCGCCGCCGAATCAACTGGTGCTGGTGCGTTATCCCAAGGGTTTGAAGCTGGATGACATTTACACACCGCTGTGGGTAACCGGCACGCTGAAGATCGAGAAGGTCAGCAACGACCTGGCCGACGCGGCGTATGCGCTGGAAGCGGACAAGGTGCGGGTGGTGCAGGAGTCCGATCTCTGACACCTGCACAATTGTAGCGAGGGGATTCATCCCCGATGGGTTGCGAAGCGACCCCCGCTTTTGAATCAAGAGCAGGGGCCAGCTCTGCAGGCCATCGGGGATAAATCCCCTCACCACAAAGGCTCACGCCTACATTGGTTTTGCGGTGTTGGTCAGAGTGGCTTGCTGGCGACGCTGACGCCCATGGTGTGGCTCGCGCCCGAAGCCAGGTTCACCACATCACCCATCACATTCGCCGTCTCGATGCACAGCATGCGTTGCCAGCCATCGTTGTCCATGTCGCTGAACGCGGCGGCGCGGTCGATCCACGGGTTCCAGATCACCGCTGTGCGGGAGCCGGTCGCGGTCAGCACGATACGCCGTTCCCACTCCGGATCGACAATGTTCAGCTGCGGCGGGGCATTGACGTAGATGCGGTCAGTCTCACCGGCAAAGCGCAGTTCGCCTTTCTGGCTGTGGGTGTTCCAGTTGTCCAGCGTCTCGATGTAATCCAGACCGTCCACGCCGTCGACGTGCACATTACGCACATCGCTGACCGCGAAATACGTGTGCAGCGCCTGACTGATGCTGACGTCTTCGGCACCACGGTTGTGGCTGGTCAGGCTGATGTGCAACTGATCATTCAGATGCAACGTCAGGGTCAGATCAACCTCATGCGGCCAGCCCGGAAACCCGCCCTCGGGGTAAGGCAGCTTGAATTCAACCTTCACGCCATGGTCTTCGGCTTCGATGCCGCCCAATTCCCAATCCATCGCCCGTACAAAACCGTGAGCCTGCGCCGGCTCGTCGCTGACGCGCATGGCTTTGACGCTCTGCGGATTGCGCTCGAAGACGCCGAACCACGGCCAGCACACCGGCACGCCGGCGCGGATGCTCTTGCCGGCCTTGAACACGGCCTTGTCGTTCAGCCAGATGATCGGCGGCTGGCCGTCGATCTGATAACTGAGGATGTGCGCGCCTTGCTGGGCCACCAGCACTTCGGCCTGACCGTGGCGGATGCGCCAGCAGTTCAGTTCATCCAGTTTCACGGCTTCAACGTTGGGCGTGTTCATGGGACAGCTCTCGATCAGACACTTGGGACGACTATCGACCGCAAAACCGCGGCGAGGTTTAACGCGCGCGCGGTGGCACCGAACGGGTGCGACCGCTGCCGTCGATGGCGACGAAGACGAATACCGCTTCGGTCACTTTACGCCACTCGCTGGACAGCGGATCGTCGCTCCACACCTCGACCATCATCTGGATCGAGCTGCGGCCGATTTCCAGGGTCTGGGTGTAAAAGGACAATTGCGCGCCGACAGCGACCGGCACCAGAAATGCCATGCGGTCGATGGCCACGGTCGCCACACGGCCACCGGCAACACGGCTGGCCATTGCGGTGCCCGCCAGGTCCATCTGCGCCACCAGCCAGCCGCCGAAAATATCGCCAAAGCCGTTGGTTTCGCGGGGGAGTGCGGTAATTTGCAGGGCCAGGTCGCCTTGCGGGATCGGATCTTCTTGTTCGAGCTCTATCATGCCGGGGGTGCCTCTGACCCGTGACTCTTCGTTGGTATTGCTGGTGGTAGCCGTCTTCAGGAAAAACGATTCAGCACCGAACATACTGCGTTCGTCACGTTTTCCATAGGCGTCTAAAGGGAAACTCTGCGAAAGCGGCTGGATCCACGCACCAGGGCGACCAACGACGTTTTCGCACAGCAACCCCCTACAAACCGGAGCAAGGTTGCGAGTATATCGGTCGGTAGACTCCGCGACGACCATCCGGTTCTGATTTTGACCGTCAAATACGCGCCTCTATGTGCTTTTTCGAACAATTTGCTATGGTGCCGAACCTGCCCGAGCCACAGCCAGCGTTGTTGTGGCGGTAGATCCGACTATAAGAGAAGCCCTTGCCATGACCACAGCGCCTTCGAGCCTCGCGCAGCCCGAGCAACCTGCACGCCCCCTGACCCGCAATGACTACAAGACTCTGTCGCTCTCGGCCCTGGGCGGTGCGCTGGAGTTTTACGACTTCATCATCTTCGTGTTCTTCGCCACCGTGGTCGGCAAGCTGTTCTTCCCGGCCGACATGCCCGAGTGGCTGCGCCTGATGCAGACCTTTGGCATCTTTGCCGCCGGTTACCTGGCACGGCCACTGGGCGGCATCGTCATGGCGCACTTCGGCGACCTGCTGGGGCGCAAGAAAATGTTCACCCTGAGCATTTTCATGATGGCTGTGCCGACCCTGATCATGGGTCTGCTGCCGACTTACGCGCAGATCGGCATGTGGGCACCGATTCTGCTGTTGCTGATGCGGGTGATCCAGGGCGCGGCGATTGGCGGTGAAGTGCCGGGGGCGTGGGTCTTCGTTTCCGAACACGTGCCGCAAAAGCACATTGGCTATGCCTGCGGCACACTCACCAGCGGCCTGACCGCCGGCATTCTGCTTGGCTCGTTGGTCGCCACCGCGATCAACAGCATATATACGCCAGCCGAGGTGTCCGATTACGCGTGGCGGATCCCGTTCCTGCTCGGCGGCGTGTTTGGTCTGTTCTCGGTCTACCTGCGCCGCTGGCTGCACGAGACCCCGGTGTTTGCCGAGCTGCAACTGCGCAAGGCCCTGGCCGAAGAAGTGCCGCTACGCGCGGTGCTGCGTGACCATCGCGGGGCGATTGCGATCTCGATGCTGCTGACCTGGCTGCTGTCCGCCGGGATCGTCGTGGTGATTCTGATGACTCCGACTGTACTGCAAACGGTCTATCACTTCTCGCCGACGGTGGCGTTGCAATCGAACAGCCTGGCGATCGTGTTCCTGAGCGTTGGTTGCATCATCTCCGGCGCCCTGGCGGATCGTTTTGGCGCCGGCCGGGTGTTTGTCTTCGGTAGCCTGGGGCTGCTGATCAGCTCCTGGACCTTCTATCACAGCCTCGCCGATCACCCGAACTGGCTGTTCCCGCTGTATGCGCTGACCGGTTTTCTGGTCGGCACGATTGGTGCGGTGCCGTATGTGATGGTGAAAGCGTTTCCGCCGGTGGTGCGGTTCAGCGGGTTGTCGTTCTCGTACAACGTCGCTTACGCGATCTTTGGTGGTTTGACGCCGATGGTGGTGAGCTTACTGCTGAAAGAAAGCGCGATGGGGCCTGCCTACTATGTGGCGGTGCTGTGCGCGATGGGGATTCTGGTGGGAGCATGGCTCTGGAAGAAGGGGCGCTGATTTCCCCTGCCGCCTGATCGTTCCCACGCTCCGCGTGGGAATGCATCCTGTGACGCTCCGCGTCACCTCTCAAATGCGGACGCAGAGCGTCCATGGCGGCGTTCCCACGCAGAGCGTCGGAACGATCTGTCGCGACATGCTGGCCTTTCATCCAATTGTCATATTTCAGCCATAGAGTGTTCACACGGCCTGCTGATACTTGGCCCCGACTTAACACACCCTATCTGCTAGGAGTAAGGCATGAAACTGAAGCGTTTGATGGCGGCAATGACTTTTGTCGCCGCTGGCGTTGCGACTGCCCACGCGGTAGCCGCTGGCGTTGACCCGGCAATTCCGGCTTACACCAAGGTCACCGGTGTATCGGGCAACTTGTCCAGCGTTGGTTCCGACACTCTGGCCAACCTCATGACCCTGTGGGCTGAGAACTACAAAAAAGAATACCCGAACGTAAACATCCAGATTCAGGCCGCTGGCTCCGCCACTGCGCCACCTGCGCTGACTGAAGGCACCTCCAACCTGGGCCCGATGAGCCGCAAGATGAAGGACACCGAACTGGCGGCCTTCGAGCAGAAGTATGGCTACAAGCCGACCGCTATCCCGGTTGCCGTGGACGCCCTGGCTGTGTTCGTGCACAAGGACAACCCGATCCAGCACCTGACCATGGAGCAGGTTGACGCGATCTTCTCGTCCACCCGTCTGTGCGGCGCCAAGGCCGAAGTCAAAACCTGGGGCGACCTGGGCGTGACCGGCGACCTGGCCAACAAGCCGGTGCAACTGTTCGGCCGTAACTCGGTATCCGGCACCTACGGCTACTTCAAGGAAGAAGCCTTGTGCAAAGGCGACTACAAACCCAACGTCAACGAACAACCAGGTTCGGCGTCGGTGGTGCAGTCGATCAGCTCCTCGTTGAACGGCATCGGTTACTCGGGCATCGGTTACAAGACTGCCAGCGTGAAAACCGTTGCGCTGTCGAAGAAAGGCAGCACCGAGTTCATCGAAGACTCCGAAGAAAACGCACTGAACGGCAAGTATCCGCTGTCGCGCTTCCTCTACGTTTACGTGAACAAGGCCCCGAACAAGCCTCTGGCCCCGCTGGAAGCCGAGTTCGTGAAACTGGTTCTGTCCAAACAGGGTCAGGAAGTTGTGGTGAAAGACGGCTACATCCCACTGCCAGCCAAAGTTGCTGCAAAAGCACTGGCTGACCTGGGTCTGCAGGAAGGCGGCGCTGAAGTCGCAAAAAAGTAACAAACTGAGTCCGGGATGAACCCCGCCGGACTCATGTAAAAGGCCGGATCTGCCAGCAGACCGGCCTTTTACACACCTCAAATTTTCGATCCTCTGCCAGTCCCGCTGGCGGTGGATTTGCTGCGTCACTGCACTGTCATCTTTCTGTCATACAGGATCGCTAGGGTGAGCGCATGAATGATCTGGCCAATTCCCCAATGACTACGACTTCCCCTCCCAAGCGCATTGATTTCAATACGCCTGAGCTGCAACGCAAGCGCCGCATTCGCGCGCTCAAGGATCGCTTCACCCGTTGGTACGTCCTCGTTGGCGGGCTGGCGGTGCTGGCAGCCATCACCCTGATCTTCTTCTTTCTCGCCTACGTCGTTGCGCCATTGTTCCAGGGTGCGAGCCTGACCGCGAAAGATGCCATTACCCCGGCCTGGATGCAGGACGCCGGCAAGCCGCTGATGATTTCGCTCGAAGAGCAGAATCAGGTGGCGATGCGCGTTTCCGATAAAGGCCAGGCACTGTTCTTTGACATCGACAGTGGCGCTGAATTGACGCGCGTCGATCTGCCAGTGCCCGCGGGCGCCAGCGTGACGTCCATCGGTGAAGATCAGCCAGGTCATCCACTGGTGGCCGTGGGCCTGTCCAATGGCCAGGCACTGGTGTTCCGTCACACCTATAAAGTCAGCTACCCCGACGGCAAGAAAACCATCACCCCGGCCATCGAATACCCGTACGGCAACACGCCGATCGCGGTGAATGAAAGTGGCGGGGCGCTGGAGCACGTGAGCCTCAATGCTACCGATTCGACCCTGATGCTGGTGGGCTCGACTGGCTCGCAACTCAACGTGTTGTCGCTGACCAGCGAAGAAAACATGATGACCGGCGAAGTTACCTCCGAGCAGAAGCGTATCGATCTGCCGCAGATGACTGAGCCGGTGAAAAACATTTTCGTCGACCCGCGCCAGCAATGGCTGTACGTGGTCAACGGGCGTGCCCAGGCCGACGTGTTCAGCCTGCGCGACAAGAGCCTCAACGGTCGCTACAAACTGCTGGAAAACGCCGACGCCGAAGTCACTGCAACCACCCAGCTGGTCGGTGGTATCTCGCTGATCGTGGGCGACTCCAAAGGCGGTCTGGCCCAGTGGTTCATGGCGCGTGACACTGACGGTGAACTGCGCCTGAAGCAGATCCGCACCTTTCAGATGGGCACTGCGCCGATCGTTGAAATCACCGCTGAAGAACGTCGCAAAGGCTTCCTCGCGCTGGATGCCAGCGGCAAGCTTGGCGTGTTCCACAGCACCGCGCACCGCACTTTGCTGGTCGATCAGGTTGTTGAAGGACAAGGCCTGTTCGGTCTGTCGCCACGCGCCAACCGGGTGATCGTCGAGGCCGGCGGCAAGCTGCAACCGCTGCTGCTCGACAACCCGCACCCGGAAGTGTCGTGGAGCGCGCTGTGGAGCAAGGTCTGGTACGAGAACTACGACGAGCCTAAATACGTCTGGCAATCGACCGCGGCCAACACCGACTTCGAACCGAAACTGAGCCTCTCGCCACTGACCTTCGGCACCCTGAAAGCCGCGTTCTACGCGATGCTGCTGGCGGCACCGCTGGCCGTTGCCGCAGCGATCTACACCGCTTACTTCATGGCCCCGGGCATGCGCCGCAAGGTCAAGCCGGTGATCGAACTGATGGAAGCGATGCCGACGGTAATCCTCGGGTTCTTCGCCGGTCTGTTCCTCGCGCCGTATGTGGAAGGGCATCTGCCGGGCATCTTCAGCCTGTTGATGCTGCTGCCGATCGGCATCCTGGTTGCCGGTTTCACCTTCAGCCGCCTGCCTGAGTCGATCCGCCTGAAAGTCCCGGATGGCTGGGAGAGTGCGCTGCTGATCCCGGTGATCCTGTTCGTCGGCTGGCTGTCGCTGTACATGAGTCCGTTCATGGAGAACTGGTTCTTCGGCGGCGACATGCGTATGTGGATCTCCCACGACCTTGGCATCACCTACGACCAGCGCAACGCTCTGGTGGTTGGTCTGGCCATGGGTTTCGCGGTGATCCCGAACATCTACTCGATCGCCGAAGACGCCGTGTTCAGCGTGCCACGCGGCCTGACCCTGGGTTCGCTGGCACTCGGTGCCACGCCGTGGCAGACCATGACTCGCGTAGTCATCCTCACCGCCAGCCCGGGCATCTTCTCGGCGCTGATGATCGGTATGGGCCGTGCGGTCGGCGAAACCATGATCGTGCTGATGGCCACGGGTAACACCCCGGTCATGGAAATGAACCTGTTCGAAGGCCTGCGCACCCTGGCCGCCAACGTCGCGGTGGAAATGCCGGAATCGGAAGTCGGCGGCAGCCACTACCGCGTGCTGTTCCTCTCGGCGCTGGTGCTGCTGTTGTTCACCTTCGTCATGAACACCCTGGCAGAACTGATTCGTCAGCGTCTGCGCAAGAAATACTCGTCGCTTTAAGAAAGGTAGAAGTCTGTGAAACAGAACTCCCTGAATGGATGGTTCAAGAGCGGCGCCCCGGGCGTCTGGATCAGCGGTGGCGCGGTGTCCATCGCGGTCATCATGACCATTGGCCTGCTGGCAGTGATTGCCGTGCGCGGTCTGGGTCATTTCTGGCCGGCGGACCTGATCCACGCCAACTACGACGTACCGGGCCAGGCCAATCACCTGGTCATCGGCGAAGTGGTGCAGAAAGAAGAAGTGCCCCGTGCCCGCCTGAAAAGCGCTGGCCTGCCGGTGCCCGACCAGGGCCCGGAATTCATGACCCGCGAGCTGATCAAGGTCGGCAACCGTGACTTGAATGGCAACGACTTCACCTGGATCGTCGGCGAGTGGCTGACCAACCAGACCACGCCGCCAGAGTTGATGGCGATCGAACGTCGCGAGTGGGGCAACTTCTACGGCTACCTGGTCAACGTCAAACAGGACGGCAAGGTGATCGCCGAGGGCGAGGCCGCATGGCCTGAGCTGCAAGCGCGGATCGACCGCGTGAACAAGCTCGCTGCGCAACTGAAGTCGCTGGAAAAGACCGACATCGGGGCGATCAACTCAGGTCTGGAACGCATTCGTCTGCACGGCCGCAAACTGGAACTGGAAGGTAAGCTCGACGCCACCGCGCAAGCGGACATGGATGCCGAACGTGCCGAGCTGAACGCGCGTTATCAGGACGTCGAAGCACGTCTGAGCGATCTGCATGCGCAGTTCAACCGTGACGCTTTGACGGCTCGCGATGCCAACGGCAAAGAGATCGAAATCGGCCTGGGCAAAGTGGTTCACGCTTACCAGCCGAATGCCATGGGCACGATGACCAAGATCGGTTTCTACTTCGGCAAGGTCTGGGAGTTCCTGTCCGACGACCCGCGTGAAGCGAACACCGAAGGCGGGATCTTCCCGGCGATCTTCGGCACCGTGATGATGACCCTGATCATGGCGATGATCGTCACCCCGTTCGGCGTGCTGGCGGCGGTGTACCTGCGTGAATACGCCAAGCAGAACGCCCTGACCCGAATCATCCGCATCGCGGTGAACAACCTCGCGGGCGTTCCGGCAATCGTTTACGGCGTGTTCGGTCTGGGCTTCTTCGTCTACGTGCTGGGTGGCTCGGTTGACCGCCTGTTCTTCCCTGAAGCACTGCCGGCGCCGACCTTCGGTACGCCGGGCCTGCTCTGGGCCTCGTTGACCCTGGCGCTGCTGGCGGTGCCGGTGGTGATCGTGGCGACCGAGGAAGGTCTGGCGCGTATCCCGCGCACCGTCCGCGAAGGCTCGCTGGCACTGGGCGCGACCAAGGCCGAGACGCTGTGGAAAATTGTCCTGCCGATGGCCAGCCCGGCGATGATGACCGGCATGATCCTCGCCGTGGCCCGCGCCGCCGGTGAAGTGGCGCCGCTGATGCTGGTGGGTGTAGTGAAACTGGCGCCGTCGCTGCCGCTGGACGGCAACTACCCGTACCTGCACCTGGACCAGAAGATCATGCACTTGGGCTTCCACATCTATGACGTCGGCTTCCAGAGCCCGAACGTCGAAGCCGCACGGCCACTGGTGTACGCCACGGCGCTGCTGCTGGTGCTGGTGATCGCCACGTTGAACCTGTCGGCAGTGTGGATTCGTAACCACCTGCGCGAAAAATATAAAGCGCTGGACAGTTGATATTCCGGTGGGAGCGGACTTGCTCGCGAAGGCGGTGGGTCAGGCGACATTGAGGTTGAATGTGCCGACTTCTTCGCGAGCAAGCCCGCTCCCACCCTAGATTGAGTACAGCCGCATCAAGCGGCTAACCGAACCGAATTTGTTAGCACAGGGAGCCTCCCATGCAGCACGAAACACATACCCACGGCATCAACATGTCCGCCCTGGGCCGCGACAAGCAGAGCCTGAACCTCGCCCAGGAAACCGTTGCCATCGAAGTCCCGGGCCTGAGCCTGTTCTACGGCGAGAAACAGGCACTGTTCGACGTCAGCATGAACATCCCGAAACAGCGCGTGACCGCGTTCATCGGCCCGTCCGGCTGCGGCAAGTCCACGCTGCTGCGTACCTTCAACCGCATGAACGACCTGGTTGATGGCTGCCGTGTCGAAGGCGCGATCAACCTGTACGGCAACAACATCTACCGCAAGGGCGAAGACGTCGCCGAGCTGCGTCGTCGGGTCGGCATGGTGTTCCAGAAGCCCAACCCGTTTCCGAAGACCATCTACGAAAACGTGGTCTACGGCTTGCGCATCCAGGGCATCAACAAGAAGCGCATCCTCGACGAAGCGGTCGAGTGGGCGTTGAAAGGCGCGGCGCTGTGGGACGAAGTGAAGGATCGCCTGCATGATTCGGCACTCGGTCTGTCCGGTGGTCAGCAGCAGCGTCTGGTGATCGCCCGCACCATCGCGGTCGAGCCGGAAGTGTTGCTGCTCGACGAACCGTGCTCGGCCCTCGACCCGATCTCGACCCTGAAAGTCGAAGAGCTGATCTACGAGCTGAAGTCCAAGTTCACCATTGTCATCGTGACCCACAACATGCAGCAGGCCGCGCGGGTTTCCGACTACACGGCGTTCATGTACATGGGCAAACTGGTGGAGTTCGGCGACACCGACACCCTGTTCACCAATCCGGCGAAGAAGCAGACCGAAGACTACATCACCGGTCGTTATGGCTGACAGTTGCGGGTTATTCACAGAATTGACGCTGCGGCCCACCGCACCTTACCGGACGCTCCAAGGACGCCAACATGATTAGTAAAGAAGGCCTTACCCACCATATCTCCGCGCAGTTCAACGCCGAGCTTGAGGAAGTGCGCAGCCACCTCCTGGCCATGGGCGGGCTGGTCGAGAAGCAGGTCAACGACGCGGTCACCGCGCTGATCGAGGCCGACTCCGGCCTGGCCCAGCAGGTGCGCGAGATCGACGACCAGATCAACCAGATGGAGCGCAACATCGACGAAGAATGCCTGCGCATTCTTGCCCGTCGTCAGCCGGCGGCGTCCGACCTGCGGCTGATCATCAGCATCTCCAAGTCGGTGATCGACCTGGAGCGTATCGGTGACGAAGCGACCAAGATCGCCCGCCGCGCGATTCAGCTGTGCGAAGAAGGCGAAGCGCCGCGCGGTTACGTCGAGGTTCGCCACATCGGCGACCAGGTGCGCAATATGGTCCGTGATGCGCTGGATGCGTTCGCCCGTTTCGACGCCGATCTGGCGTTGTCGGTGGCGCAGTACGACAAGATCATCGACCGCGAATACAAAACCGCCCTGCGTGAGCTGGCGACCTACATGATGGAAGACCCGCGCTCTATCTCGCGGGTCTTGAGCATCATCTGGGTGCTGCGTTCGCTGGAGCGCATCGGCGATCACGCGCGCAACATCTCTGAACTGGTGATCTACCTGGTACGCGGCACCGACGTGCGGCACATGGGCCTCAAGCGCATGAAAGAAGAAGTTGAAGGTACAAGCGGCGAAACCGCTAATGTTCCGGGCGATGCTGACGATAAGTAAGATTGCCTGAGAAAAGCGCCCGGCCCTTTGGCCGGGCGTTTTTGTTTGTGCTTTTCATAGGCAGATCCGAATTAAAAAGCAGCACCCGCGAACGAAAAGTCCCGGCGTGACTGAAGAGTTTTGGCAATGTGCCATCAGCCAGCGTTATGCTTGCCGGGATTTTAATAGGGGTGTTGGATGAGCAAGATCAGTGTGTTGGTCGTGGACGATGCTTCGTTCATTCGTGACCTGGTGAAAAAGTGCCTGCGTAATTACTTCCCGGGGATCCGCACCGAGGACGCCGTCAACGGTAAAAAGGCTCAGGCCATGCTGGCCAAGGAAGCGTTCGACCTTGTGCTCTGCGACTGGGAAATGCCGGAAATGTCCGGCCTCGAACTGCTGACCTGGTGCCGCGAGCAAGACAACCTCAAGACCATGCCGTTCGTCATGGTCACCAGCCGTGGCGACAAGGAAAACGTTGTGCAGGCGATTCAGGCCGGCGTTTCCGGCTACGTCAGCAAGCCGTTCACCAACGAGCAACTGCTGACCAAGGTCAAACAGGCGCTGAACAAGGTCGGCAAGCTCGATACCCTGATGAACAGCGCGCCGACCAAGATGAACTCGGCGTTCGGCAACGACTCCCTGAGCGCGTTGACCGGCGGCAAGCCTGCTGTGGTGGGTGGCGCTCCGGCAACTGCTGCGGTCAACCCGTTCGCCAAGCCTGCGGTCGTTGCACCGGCGCCTGCCGCTGCACCATCGCGTGGCCTGCTCAACAGCCCGCCGGTGCAGGCACCGGCCGCCTCGAAAGCGCCGGCGGGTGGTCGTGGTCAGGGCCAGTTGCGCCTGCCGAGCGGCAACCAGCAATGCGTGATCAAGGCCCTGAGCATCAAGGAAGCGCTGTTGGTGGTGAAGCGCACCGAGACCCTGCCGCAGATCCTCGACAGCGCCGTGCTCGACCTGGAGCAGGGCGACAACGCCGAAGTCGCCCGTCTCAACGGTTACCTGCATGCCATCGTGGCCCACGAGCAGAAAGCGGATAGCGACTGGCTGCAACTGACCTTCCGCTTCGTCGACCAGGATGCGCAGAAGCTCGACTACATCTCCCGCCTGATCGCCCGCGGCACGGCGCAGAAGCACTTCGTTCCGGGCGCGTGATCTTCGGCGCCTGACAATCCGCCATCGCGAGCAGGCTCACTCCTACAAGGGATCGCATTCCATATGTAGGAGTGAGCCTGCTCGCGATGGGGCCATCACTTACGACATCCATTTTCCAGACTGCCCAATTTGAAACATCTGTCGACTAGCCTGGTCTGTCTCACCTGCTAGGCTCATTCCCAGGCCTTACTTCGACAGACTCTTGCCCATGCTCGCGCGCCTGCTGTTTTTCTGTGGTCTTTTCCTGGCCTCCACCTCGGCTGTGGCCATGACCATCTACAAATCCACCGATGCCAACGGAGTGGTCTCGTACAGCGACCGGCCGAGCAAAGGCTCGCAGGTGTTCGTGTTTCAGGACCGCATGGTCGAACATCTGGAGCGCCAGGTGTACCTCGACATCAAGAAGCAGAAGGGCACCGACGTGGTGTTCGTGCGCAACGATCTGTACGCGCCGGTCGAGGTGGCGCTGGCATTTACCGGGATGAGCAACGTGCGTGGCGCACCGGCCCAGACGATCCGCCGGGTGCTGCCGGCGCGCAGCAATACCCGCTTGGCACTGCTGACGGCGATCAGCGGCGGCCAGCCGCTGGTGTATACGCCGCAGTTCCAGTATTCGCTGGGCGACCCCGCCGGAGCCGCTCAGAGCTATCGCTATCCACTGCCGTGGCGGGGCGGACCGTTCCGCCTCAGTCAGGGTGCCAACGGCCAATACAGTCACTACGGGCCGAAGAACAAGTACGCGATGGACATCGCCATGCCGGTCGGCACACAGATCATCGCGGCGCGGGCCGGGGTGGTGGTGAAAACCGAAAACTCGCAGAGCGGGCGCGGCAATGATGCCTCGGGCAATTTCGTCCGGGTGCTGCACGATGACGGCACGATGGGCGTGTACCTGCATCTCAAGCAAGGTTCGGTGAGCGTGCGCGAGGGGCAGCGAGTAAAGGTTGGCAGTCCGCTGGCGCTGTCGGGCAATACCGGCAACAGCAGCGGCCCGCACCTGCACTTTGTGGTGCAGCGCAATACGGGGCAGGGGCTAGTGTCGATTCCGTATCAGTTCAACCAGCCGCTGGGGGCGTTGCCCAACTTTGCGTTGGGCAAGCAGTGATGTGCTGCACCTGCGGGCCCCTTCGCGAGCAAGCTCGCTCCCACCTTGGAATGCATTTCAACTGTGGGAGCGGGCTTGCTCGCGAAAGGATCGACGTGGTGCCGGATCAGC
>NZ_NQYG01000047.1:0-43901 GCF_002878485.1 Pseudomonas sp. AD21 | reverse complement strand
GTTCACGACCGGACTGATAGACGTGGCTGGTCAGCCGTGCACCGTTGAGGTCGATGGCCGTCAGCGCGCCACCCTTGGCGTAGTGGTGGTCGAGTTTGCTGTTGTCCGGCAGGCGCTGGTGTTTGAGCTGCCCGCAGGCGTCATACGCATAACGCAAGGTGCCCCAGCCCTGATGCTCGGTGATCAGCCGGTCCTGGCGGTCGTATTCAAAGGCCAGTGGGTGTTGCTGGCCGTCATCGACCCCGGTTAACCGGCCCAGGCGGTCGTAGGTGTAAGCCACCTGAACCCCGTCCGGCAGGGTCTTGAGCAGCAGACGCCCGGCCGTATCGCGCGCGTAAGCGGTGACCAGCGTCGAGCCGTCATCACCGAATTCGGTCTTTTCCAGCAGATGCCCGTTGCGGTCATAGGCATACGCGGTGCGCCGCCCGTCGAAGCCGGTTTCCTGTCGGATCAGTCCGGTCGGTGTGTAGTCCAGTCGGTACTTTTCGCCGGATTCGTTCTCGATTTCCGTCAGCAGCAGTTGCGCATGGTCGTAGCGGTACTGCACCCGCGTGCCGTCGGGGTTGATTCGGCGCGAGACCAGATGCAGGTCGTCGTCATATTCGTAGCGGGTGATGCGCCCGAGTTCGTCGCGTTCGGCAGTGACCTGGCCGTAAGCACCGTAGCTGTAGGCGCGGGTGGCGCCGGTAGGCACCGTGGTCTGCACCCGTCGGCCCACCGCGTCCCACTGCTGGCGCGTAATCGCGCCGTGTTCGTCGCAAGACGTCGTCCGCCGCCCCAGCGCATCGTAGGAAAAACGCCGCACGCCGCCGTCGGGCAGGGTTTCCTCGATCAGTTGGCCGAGGTCATTCCACGCCAACTGATGCCGACTGCTGTCCGGGTAACGGATCGACAGCAACTGCCCGCGCGTGTCGTAGTAGTAATAGGTGACCAGGCCGTCGGGATCGACCGCTTCGGTGACATCCCCTTCAGCGTTGCGCCGCCAGGTCCACACTGCCTCGCCGCGGGAACGGCGGTGCAGGAAACCGTTGCGGTACTCGTAGGACGTCGGCTCGTCTTGCGGCGGAAGCAGCGCCACCAAGCGTCCGACTTCGTCGTAGCGGTACTCGGTGACCGCGCCCAGCGGATCCTGCTCGGCGATCAAGCGACCCGCCGCGTCATAGACCTTGAGGTGCTCACCACCATCGGCCTCGACCTTGCGCACCAGCCGTGCACGGTCGTCGTGGACGTAGGTCTCTTCGCTGCCATCGACGTAATGCACGGCGACGCTGCCGTCATCCGCCCAGACGTAACGCGTGTCCATCTGCGAAAACGACGCCCAGTGCCGCACACAGCGCGCGGCTTTGCCAGAGCGCTCCCACTCCCAGAAGAAACTCGCGCCGCCGGTCAGTTGCCGCTGCAGGATGACGTGGGCGTCGTCGTAGTCGTAACGCTCGCTGTCACCGACAGCGTTGGTCGCCTCCAGCAGGCGCTGACGGGCGTCGTAGCGGTAGCTGGCGAGGGGCTGTTCGGTGTGCCAGCCAGTCCCGTCAGAAGCGAAGGACTGATAGTCGACGGCAATCAGATGCGCCCGCTCATAACGCAACAGCAGCGACCGCCCCGCGCCATTGTCGAGGCGAACCACCCGCTCCTGATGATCACGAGAAACCCGCAGGCGATTGCCATACGCATCACTGATCGCCGTCAGCCGCCCGGCGCGAAAGTGATAAAACCGCGCCACGTCCCCGGCCAGCGCAACAATCAGTTCCTCCGGCTCATCCCCCAGAAAAATCGCCGCCCGCGACAGGCTGTTGTGAATCGCCGGCCGCTCGACACTGGGCAACGGAAATCGCGTGCGACGGTTTTCGTGATCGACCCAGACCACCGCATCGCCATCGAACGCCAACCGATGCGCCAACGAGTGGCTCCAGCCAAAGCCCAGCCCGACATCAATCTCGACGGCACTGGTGCGATACAACCGGGTGAACTCGAATGGCAACACCCCATCGAGCGAACCATCGCTCAGGGTCAACAGTTCTTCGCCGGTGACCATCGACACCGGGCAGCCGTTGGTGCAGGTAAACGGCACACAATCGGCGCTGTCGCCGTTGGGGTTTTTCGCTTGATTCGAAGCGTCGTCGCGAGGCTCGTGCCGCTCCATCCGGGTTGTGTTTCGCGACTTGTCCCGCGCCATGGGCGCGGGGTTCGACACGGTCAACACCACCGAGTCAGCCTGACGAATGTTCAGCGGGATCGCCGGCGTCGGCTTGATCGGCACGTCGCGCGCATTGATCATCAACGGCTTCAACGTGGCCGCGTGTTGGTTCAGATCGGCAGTGGAGGGCAGTTCGGCCAGGCGCAGCGCCGACGCTGCCAGCCATTGCCGCGCCCGTGGCGATTTGATCTTGCTCAGCACTTTGCTGCTCAATTTCAGCGGTACGCCAACGCCGCCAGAGATCCGCATCAACAGAAAGCTGATCAACAACTCGACCCGGACTTCGGCCACCACTTGCGCCAGATACTGCGGCGGCAGCATCTTCAGCCAACTGGTAAACGCTGCCAGATGGATAAACAGCAACGGCTCGTCACTGAGGATCAGCAGGCCACTGGCGATGGCTTCACTGGAGGCATTGAGCAGCGCCTCCAGTTCGACCTCGGTCAGGTACTGCAGCAGTTTTTCACTGTTGGCCTGCAGGTCGGCGAGCAGGGCGAACAGCTGTTTAACGTCGTCCCAGATGTCGTGCAGGGCTTTCTCGAACCCGCGCCAGTCAGCCTGTTGCAACTGGCGGTAACGATCGCCGAAACCGGCGCCGGAAAACTCCGTCCACAGCGGCTGAAAACCGGCCCACTCGTCGCGAAGCCAACCCTCCAGCCCATCCAGAATCCCTTCGTAAGAGGCGTACAGCGCTTGGATTTGGTCGGTGGAAACATCAGGAAAGAAGGTGATGCGATAACGCTGGCCCCGGTCGCAGTCGCTGACTTCCAGAATGCCGCTCGGGCCGATGGTATGGCGCAGCGGGGCACCGAAGCTCAAGACCCCGTCGATGTCGCTGATCACCGGTTCGAGCATCACCGGGGTATTGCCGATCGGTACGAAGCGCGCCGCCTCGAACAGATGCACCAAGGTCAACGGGCCGCTCGCCGGGCACATGACCACCGACGTCTGGATGGGCTGGCGGGATTTGACGGAGGCGCTGAGGTGCAGGTCGTTGCCGACCTTGAACACCTGCTCGACATCCAGCGCCGTCCCCGTCCAGAACTGCTCGGCCCAGGCCTCGTAGTGGTTCAGGCTCAGGCGGAACTCGCGGATCAGCGTTTCGAAGTCCGGGTGTTCCGGGTGCAGGGCGGCAACCACCAGCAGGCCGATGCTGTTGTTCAGGGCCAGAAGCCGATCGGTTTGGAGCATTCGCAGGCACTCGCGCACGTGAAGAAAGAGGTGCGCGGACTTTGCGGAGGATCAAACAGGAAAGAAGTCGGGCAAGTAGGTATTGGCTGTAGGACATTTCGCTAAATATCAGCGAGTCATTCAACGGCCCGCCAACATTGCCCGTTGCTGAATGTCCGCTGGCCTCGCTATGCTGCTGAACCCATTAATCAGATCCGAGCAGCGGCGCCGACTGTGCCGCCTGGGATGTTTTTGATAACGGATCCGATGATGAATGCACCGATGAAGGCGTTTGGCCCGATCAAGGCCGTGATTTTCGACATGGACGGTTTGTTGCTGGACACCGAAGGCATTTACACCGAGGTCACGTCGCTCATTGCCGAGCGTTACGGGCGGACCTTTGATTGGAGCGTTAAACAGAACATCATCGGTCGTGGCGCCAATGACCTGGCGAACTATGTGGTGCAGGCGCTGGATCTGCCGATCAGCGCCGAAGAGTTCCTGGTGATCCGTGAGCCGCTGATGCGTGAGCGCTTCCCCAAGGCGCAGGCGATGCCGGGCGCGGAGGAGCTGATTCGCCACCTCAAGGCGCACAACATTCCGATCGCCGTGGGCACCAGTTCATCGCGGCAGTCGTTCGGCCAGAAAACCACGTTGCACCGCGACTGGTTTGCCCTGTTCGATTTCATCGTCACGGCGGACGATCCGGAAGTCGGCGCAGCCAAACCGGCGCCGGACATCTTCCTCACCGCCGCCCGGCGTCTGGGCGTCGCGCCTGAAGATTGTCTGGTGTTCGAGGATTCGCCATTTGGCGTCACCGCAGCGAAAGCGGCGGGGGTGACCGCCATCGCGATTCCCGACGCGGCTATGGCCGATGAAAAATACGCTCACGCCGACGGGATTCTGCGCACGCTCAAAGCGTTCACCCCGAGTGCCTGCGGTTTGCCGGCGCTGGACTGGGCTTGACTGCACAATAAGCCCCCCAAAAAAACGCCGTCCTCTGAATAGAGGCGCGGCGTTTCTTTGTACCCGGGATTCAGCGCAATCAGGCGCCAAAACCACCGTCGATGGTCAGGCTGGCACCGGTGATGTAACCGGCCTCAGGGCCTACCAGATAGGCGACGAAACTGGCGATTTCATCGGCAGTGCCGTAACGACCGACGGCCATCATCGGGATCAGGCTTTCGGCAAAATCACCATGGGCCGGGTTCATGTCGGTGTCGACCGGGCCGGGCTGCACGTTGTTGATGGTGATGCCGCGCGGGCCGAGATCGCGGGCCAGGCCTTTGGTCAGGCCGACCAGCGCCGATTTGCTCATCGCATACACGCCGCCACCGCCGAAGGGCATGCGATCGGCATTGGTGCTGCCGATGTTGACGATGCGCGAGCCTTCGCCCATGTGCTTGGCGGCTTCCTGAGAAGCAATGAACACGCTGCGCACGTTGATCGCCAGGGTCTGGTCGAAGTCTTCCAGTTTGAAATCTTCCAGTGGCGCGATGGCCAGTACGCCGGCGTTGTTTACCAGGATATCCAGGCGTCCAAAGGCTTCGACGGTGGCGCTGACCGCGTTGCGGATGGCCGTGGCATCGGCGCTGTCAGCCTTGATCGCAAGGGCTTTGCCACCCTTGGCGGTGATGCTGTTCTGCAGTTCTTCGGCCTTGGCGGTGGAGCTGACGTAGGTGAACGCGACAGCGGCGCCTTCGGCTGCCAGACGTTTGACGATGGCGGCGCCGATGCCGCGGGAACCGCCTTGAATCAGAGCAACTTTACCGCTGAGGTGTTGAGTGGTCATGTTCGATCTCCAGAGAATTCAAGGCGGGGTGCCTTGTTGTTGGAGCCGAGTATCGGCCTCGCATCGACAACCGTGTAGACCATGATTGCTATAGTCTGTATAAACCAGAAGTTTATAGTGGCGATCATGGAAACCTTCAGTAGCATCGAATGCTTTGTGCGCAGCGCCGAAGTCGGCAGTTTCGCCGAGGCCGCCCGGCGCTTGAGCCTGACTCCGGCAGCTGTCGGCAAGAGTGTGGCGAAGCTCGAGGTGCGCCTCGGTGTAAGGCTGTTCCAGCGTAGTACACGCAGTCTGACCCTGACCGAGGCCGGTCAGTTGTTCTTGAGTCAGGTCAGCGCCAGCCTGACGACTATCCAGAATGCCGTGGCCAATCTGGCCAGTGTCGAAGGGCTTCCGGCGGGATCGCTGAAAGTCAGCATGGGCACGGCTTTTGGCTGCCTGCATATCGTGCCGATGCTCGGCGAGTTTCTACGGCGATATCCCGCAATCAGCCCGGATTGGCACTTCGATAACCGCCAGGTCGATCTGATCGGGCAGGGGTTCGACGCGGCCATCGGCGGCGGTTTCGAGTTACCCCAAGGTGTCGTCGCACGCAGGCTGAGTCCGGCGCATCGGGTGTTGGTGGCGTCCACGGATTATCTGCAGGCCAATCCGGCCATTACTGAACCGGACGAACTCAAGTATTACGACGGTATTCTGATCCGCTCGCCGCAAACCGGGCGCGTGCGTTCCTGGCAGTTGACCGGCCGTGATCCACAGATCTGTCGCCCATTGACGCTCAAGGCGCGCATGACCATGAGCGACTCCGAAGCCGCTTGTATCGCGGCGTGCCAAGGCCTGGGCATTGCCCTGGTGAGCATGCCGTTTGCCTCAGGGTATCTGGAGTCGGGTCGGCTGCAGCGGGTGCTCCCGGACTGGTACATCGACGACGGCTACACCTCGATCTACTACGCCGAGCACAAGTTGCTGCCGGGCAAGACCCGGGCGTTTGTCGATTTTGTGATTGAGCAGTTTGCCGAGCGCGGGTTGGCGCAGCGGTTCAGTGCTGTCTGAGTTCGGCTTTTAACCGAGTTGCGGCCATCGCGAGCAGGCTCACTCCTACAGGGGAACGCATTCCAAATTGTAGGTGTGAGCCTGCTCGCGATGGCCGATAACGCGGTCTACCGGGCAAACCGCTGCGCCCAGCCAATGATCTGTTTCGGTCGTGGCGTCGCATAAGTCCGCACCTTGGACGTCGACAACCGCAATCGCACCAGCGATTCGGCGATGGTCACCGCCGCCGTCACGCCATCCACCACCGGTACCCCGGTGCGGCGACGAATCTGCTCATCCAGCCCGGCCATGCCGCCGCAACCGAGACAAATCACTTCGGCCTTGTCCTGGGTCACCGCCAGTTCCGCCTGCTGCACGATGGCTTCCAGCGCCCGTTGCGGCTCGTGTTCCAGCTCTAGCACCGCCAGACCGCTGGCCCGCACCGAGGCGCAGCGATCCCACAGACCCGAGAGTTTCAAGCGGTCCTCGATCAGCGGCACGGTGCGGTCCAGCGTGGTCACCACCGAATAGGCGTGGCCGAGAAACATCGCGGTGCTGGCGGCGGCGTCGGTGATGTCCACCACCGGCACGTTGAGCAGCTCCTGCAAGCCTTCGCGGCCGTGCTCGCCGTAGCCGGCCTGAATCACCGCGTCGAACGGTTGATCGTAAGACATCACCCGGTCCATCACGGCGATGGCCGCCAGGTAACTTTCGAAATTGCCTTCTACCGAGTCGGCGCCGAAGAACGGCGTCAGGCCGACGATTTCCGTACCGGGGGCTGCGACCGCCTGCGCCGAACGGGCGATGGCCTGGGTGATGGATTCGGTGGTGTTGACGTTGACCACGAGAATTCGCATGAGAAGTCCTTATTGCGGGCAGTTCAGCGACCCGAAGCCCGGGCCGCGAGGAAGTTAATGGCTGACGTTGTCGACGGCGATGGATTCGCCACTGACGTCGGCGTAGTGCGGCTGACGCTTGGCGATGATCAGGTAGAGCAGCGCGGCAATGCCGGCGCCCACCAGCCAGGAGAACGGCGAGATGCTGTGGAAGCCCGGCACCAACGCCAGGACGATGGCGATCAAAGCAGCAGGAATAAACGCTGCCACGGCGCGGAAATTCACCCCACGGCTGTAGTAATAAGCGCCGTTGGGATCTTCGCTGTAGAGCTGCGGGACGTGGATCCGGCCTTTGCGGATCAGCCAGTAGTCGACCATGATCACCCCGTACAACGGGCCGAGCAGGGCGCCCAGGCCAGACAGGAAGTACACGATCACCAGCGGGCTGTTGTAGAGGTTCCACGGCAGGATCAGTACGGCGATGGTCGCGCTGATCAGCCCGGCGCGACGGAAGGTCAGGTACTTCGGCGCCAGGTTGCTGAGCACGAACGCCGGGGCGACGAAGTTGGCCATGATGTTCACCGCCACGGTGACGATCAGGAACGCCAGGCAACCGAGCACCAGGAAGAAGGTGTTGGGGATCGAGGCGATGATTTCGGTCGGGCTTTCGATGATCCGCCCGTTGATCTGAAATTGCGCGCCGCAGAGCAGGACGGTGATGGTAGCGAACACCAGAATGTTCACCGGCAAGCCCCAGAAATTACCGATCTTGATGGTCTTGCGGCATGGCGAAGAGCGGGCGAAGTCGCAGAAATTCAGAATCAACGTGCCGTAGATCGCCAGCCACAGAGCGCCGCCGGCAAAGATATTGCGCCACATTTCGCCACCGGTCAGCGGTTCGCGGATCGACCAGGCGATGGTCGCATTGGCCTGGGTGTACATCCACGCGGCGAGGGCGGCGACGGTCAGCAGAATCACTGGCCCGGCAAAGGCTTCGTAACGGCGGACCGTCTCCATGCCGTAGGCGAGAATCGCCAGTTGCACGAACCAGATCGCCACGAAACACACCCAGCCCAGCGTTGACAGGCCGAGGATCGAATTGTGGTCGTACTCGGCGAAGCCGGGGTGAATCGCCGTCAACAGCACGCGAAACACCACTGACGCCAGGTACGTCTGAATCCCGAACCAGGCGATGGCGATCACCGCGCGGATCAATGCCGGAATCTGCGCGCCGTGAATGCCGAAACTGATCCGGCTGATGACCGGGAACGGCACCCCGGTTTTCTGTCCCATGTAGCCGGACAGGTTCATGAAGAAGTACACCAGCGCCGCGCCGATCCCCAGCGACAGCAGAATCTGCCAGCCCCCCAGGCCCAACGCATACAGACCGATGGCGAACGAGTAGTTGGCGATGTTGTGCACATCATTGGTCCACAGGGCAAAAATACTGTATTTGCCCCAGCGCCGACCTTCGGCGCGGGTCGGTGCCAGATCGCTGTTGTGCAGGCGGGGACTGAGTTGTAGCGGTTCGGCCAGGCCATCGTCGGGCAATGGCTGGTCGAGGGCAGAGGCGGGCAGATTCAGCGCGATGGTGTTGGAGAGACTTGTACGCATTCCGGCAGGCTCCTGATGTGCGGGGCCGCGATGACTGTGCATGAGCCCAGGGCTCGACAAATCTTCGTCGCGGCCAGCAAACATCACTGGTTACGGGGCATCTGCAGCCTGTACGGGATAGGGCGCTTCAGGCTTGCGGATCGAAAGTGTGGGTTTATGTTTTGTAGTTTTGTATACAAAACATGTATGCACTAAAGCCAGATCTGTGCCAGTTGAATATCCATGCGCAGTCGCCCTCATTTCGAAAAGTTATCGATGGGCGCTAAGTGCTTGAAAGTAAGTGGCTATAAATTGACCGATTGAACAGGTATTTATTTTTTGCGGCGGATTTTGGGGAGTGGTGAAACGGAGGGGCGTTCAGAAGGGATGTAACTTTTCAGGGCGCGAAAACAAAAAAGTGCACACATAAATGGCACCGATGGTGACATTCGTGTGTACACATTTTTTCATGGCACCACAAAGCAAATGTGGGAGTGGGCTTGCTCGCGAATGCGGTCTGTCAGTCACTGGATTTGTTGACTGAAACGACGCTTTCGCGAGCAAGCCCGCTCCCACAGGGGGACATCATTGGGGCGGAGATTTACGCCTTGCTGATGATATTCCCCGCATGCAGTCCGCACTCTTTCTGCGTCGCTTCTTCCCACCACCAGCGGCCTTCGCGCTCGTGCTGGTTCGGCAGGACCGGACGGGTGCAGGGTTCGCAGCCGATGCTGATGAAGCCGCGTTCATGCAGGCTGTTGTACGGCAGTTCGAGCATGCGGATGTAGCCCCAGATCTCTTCGCTGGTCATCTGCGCCAGCGGGTTGAACTTGTACAGGGTGCGTTCCGGGGTGGAGAACGCGGTGTCGATTTCCATCACCGCCACGGCGCTGCGGGTGCCCGGGCTCTGGTCGCGGCGCTGGCCGGTGGCCCAGGCTTTGACGCCGGACAGTTTGCGGCGCAGCGGCTCGATCTTGCGGATGCCGCAGCATTCGCCATGGCCGTCCTTGTAGAAGCTGAACAGGCCTTTTTCCTTCACGAACGGTTCCAGCTTCGTGTAGTCCGGCGACACCAGTTCGATATCGATCTTGTAGTGCTCGCGCACCTGATCGATGAAACGATAGGTCTCCGGGTGCAGCCGGCCGGTGTCGAGGCTGAACACCTTGACGTTCTTGTTCAGCTTCCAGGCCATGTCCACCAGTACCACATCCTCGGCGCCACTGAAAGATATCCACAGCTCATCACCGAACTCGGCAAACGCGAGTTTCAGGATGTCCTGGGCGGATTTGTTGGCATAGGTCGTGGCGAGTTCCACGACATCGAACGTTGGGCTCATCAGGGCGGCTTCCTACAGGTCGGTGGCGCTGGGCGCTCTATATGGCGGCGATGTTAACAAAAAGCGGCGGGTTACGGGGTGCCCGCTGCATTGCGCAGTGGCGGGTGAGTCGCTAGAGTTCGGGCTGGCTGGACCCAATAATCAATACCAATGGAGTGTCTTGTGGAAATTGCTTGCCTGGATCTTGAAGGGGTACTGGTACCGGAAATCTGGATCGCCTTTGCCGAAAAAACCGGAATCGAATCCCTCAAGGCCACCACCCGGGACATTCCCGATTACGACGTGCTGATGAAGCAGCGCCTGCGCATCCTCGACGAGCACGGGCTGAAGCTCTCGGATATTCAGGAAGTGATTGCCACCCTAAAGCCGCTGGACGGTGCAGTGGAGTTCGTCGACTGGCTGCGTGAGCGCTTCCAGGTGGTGATTCTCTCGGACACTTTCTACGAGTTCTCTCAGCCGCTGATGCGGCAACTGGGCTTCCCGACTTTGCTTTGCCATCGTCTGATCACTGACGACAGTGGCCGGGTGACCAGCTATCAATTGCGCCAGAAAGATCCCAAGCGTCAGTCGGTGCTGTCGTTCAAGAGCCTGTACTACCGGGTGATTGCGGCGGGGGATTCGTATAACGACACGAGCATGCTGGGCGAGGCGGATGCAGGGATTCTGTTCCATGCGCCGGACAATGTGATTCGCGAGTTCCCGCAGTTCCCGGCGGTGCATACGTTTGCCGAGTTGAAGCAGGAATTTCTCAAGGCCTCGAACCGGGATTTGAGTCTTTAGTCGTCTGGTCTGACGCCTTCGCGAGCAAGCCCGCTCCCATCCTGGAATGCATTCCAAATGTGGGAGCGGGCTTGCTCCGGGCGGCGTTCCGACGAAGCTTTTAAAGGTTTTGCAGGGTGTCGAGTAGAACCTTCACTTTAGTAATCGACTCCTGATACTCCGCCTGCCAGTCCGAATCAGCCACGATCCCGCCACCGCCCCAGCAACACACCTGCCCGTCCTTGACCAGCAGACTGCGAATGGCGATGGAGCTGTCCATCTCGCCGCGCACGTCCAGGTACAGCAACGAGCCGCAATACAAACCGCGTCGCGTTGGCTCCAGTTCGTCGATGATCTGCATCGCACGAATCTTCGGTGCGCCGGTGATCGAGCCGCCAGGGAAGCTGCCGGCGATCAGGTCGAGGGCATCGCGGTCATCCGCCAGTTCACCGGTCACGCTGCTGACCAGGTGATGCACGTTGGGATAAGTTTCCAGACTGAACAACTCCGGCACCCGCACCGAGCCGATGCGGCAGGTGCGGCCGAGGTCGTTGCGCAGCAGATCGACGATCATCAGGTTTTCTGCGCGATCCTTGGGGCTGGCCAGCAGTTCGACGGCGTTGGCGGCGTCTTCGGCGGGCGTCAGGCCGCGGGGGCGGGTGCCCTTGATCGGGCGGGTTTCCACCTGGCGCTGGCTGACTTTGACGAAACGCTCCGGTGACAGACTCAACACCGCGCCACCGTCGGGCAGGCTCTGGAAGCCGGAAAACGGTGTCGGGCAGGCCTCGCGCAACGCGCAATAAGCCAGCCACGGATCGCCCTGACACGGTGCGCGGAAACGCTGGGCGAAGTTGACCTGATAGCAGTCGCCGGCCTGGATGTATTGATGAATGCGTTCCAGCGCCTGGCGATAGTCATCGGCTGAAAGGTCGGCGGTCATCGGCGTGTTCAGCTTGAACGGCGTCAGCGTTGCTGAGGTCGGTTGGCTGAACAGCGCGATCAGCCGTTGTCGCTCGCTGTCGGCCAGCGACGGGTGAAACACCAATTGGCTGGTGGCGGTCTGATGATCGCTGATCAGCGCCCAGTCGTAGAGGCCGAACCGTGCGTCGGGCAGTTGCAGATCATCCCGGGCCTGGCTCGGCAGGTTTTCCAGATGTCGGCCAAAGTCGTAGCTCAGATAGCCGATCAGACCGCCGGCGAAGGGCAGGTCATATGCTGCAGGCAACTGCGCTTCGCCCAGACGGGTCAGGTTATTGCGCAGGCGTTGCAGGAAAACGCTGCCGCTTTCCTCAGGCAACACCGCCAGCTGTTCCAGTGGCCAGGCACTGAGCAGGTCGTAAC
Source organism: Pseudomonas sp. AD21 (assembly GCF_002878485.1). Lineage (NCBI taxonomy): Bacteria > Pseudomonadati > Pseudomonadota > Gammaproteobacteria > Pseudomonadales > Pseudomonadaceae > Pseudomonas > Pseudomonas sp. AD21. The sequence continues at coordinate 31,848 of NZ_NQYG01000047.1, read as the reverse complement.
GGCCACGGTCGGCACTCGGCCGGCCGCTGTCGAGCAGCACGGCGCCGGGCGCATGGCGGATGGCCGCGAAGTAGTCGGCGGGGTTGGCGTGGTAGGGCAGCGGGTGTACGGAACAGGTCAACATGGGCGGGGCAGATCGGCCATTGAGGCGGGGTGGGGATTGTAGTCCTCTGCGGGAATTGCTCCTAGAGGGGATGTCGGCGATTGGCAGGTTAGGGGCAGGGTTGAGTCTTGTGGTGGCGGGAAGTCGGTTATCGCGAGCAGGCTCACTCCTACGGGGGAACGCATTCCACATTGTAGGAGTGAGCCTGCTCGCGAAGGGCGCGACGCGGTTCCGGATCAGCCCTCGACGGCAGGAATATGCCCAAACATTTCCTGGGTAAACGCCACCCGTTCCTCAACCGACTCCGTCACCCCACGCGCCTTCAGCTCCTCCAGATGCGCTTCGACCGCGTGCGTACGCTGGGTCAGCCCGCAATCGTTGGCAATCTGGATATTCAGCCCCGGCCGCGCATTCAGCTCGAGAATCAGCGGGCCTTTCTCCTGGTCCAGCACCATGTCCACACCGATGTAACCCAGCCCGCACAGCTCATAGCAGCCGGCGGCGAGTTTCATGAAACCGTCCCAGTAGGGCAGTTGCACGCCATCCACCGCGTTGGTGGTGTCGGGGTGTTTGTTGATGATGTTGTTCAGCCAGGTGCCGCGCAGGGTCAGGCCGGTGGCCAGGTCGACACCGACGCCGATGGCGCCCTGGTGCAGGTTGGCCTTGCCGCCGGACTGGCGGGTCGGCAGGCGCAGCATGGCCATCACCGGGTAACCCATCAGCACGATGATGCGGATGTCCGGCACGCCTTCGTAGCTGATGCTCTTGAAGATCTGGTCCGGAGTCACCCGGTATTCGATCAGTGCGCGGTCGCGGTGACCGCCCAGCGAATACAGACCGGTGAGGATACTGGAGATGTGGTGCTCCAGCTCCTCGTGGGCGAGGATCTTGCCCGACACCGTGCGATAGCGGCCCTCGAAGCGGTCGGCGATGACGATGATGCCGTCACCGCCGGCGCCCTGGGCCGGTTTGATCACGAAGTCGTTGCGCCCGCCGATGATTTCGTCGAGCTTGTCGATTTCCTTCTCGGTGGAAATCACGCCATACAGCTCCGGCACGTGAATGCCGGCCTCGATGGCGCGTTCCTTGGTGATGATCTTGTCATCGACGATCGGGTACAGGCTGCGCTTGTTGTACTTGAGCACGTAGTCGGCGTTACGCCGATTGATGCCCATGATGCCCTGCGCCTCCAGGGCCTTCCAGGTCTTCCAGAAACCGAACATCAGGCGTCAGCCTTCTTCAGGAAAGCCTTGAAACGCACCAGTTCGGTCAGGCGGTAGCCGCGATAACGCCCCATCGCCAGCATGAAACCCACCAGAATCAGCAGGATCGCCGGGAAGGTGAACACGAAGTAAACCAACTCCGGCACGGTCATGATCAGGTGCGCCAGGGAAGCGGCGAATAGCGTGCCGATCGCCACTTTCAGCGCATGGCTGGCACCGCGTTCTTCCCAGGTGATCGACAGGCGTTCGATGGTCATGGTCAGAATCACCATCGGGAACAGCGCCACCGACAAGCCGCGCTCCAGGCCGAGCTTGTGACTGAACAGGCTGATGGCCGCAATCAGCACCACCACGAAGGTCAGCACCACCGACAGGCGCGGCAGCATCTGCAGTTTCAGGTGTTCCAGATACGAGCGTAATGAAAGGCCCAGCGCGGTGATCACGGTAAACAGCAGGATGCCGAAGCCCAGCTGCGTTTCGCGGAAGGCCAGGGCGATCAGTACCGGGGTGAACGTGCCGAGGGTCTGCAGGCCGATCAGGTTGCGCAGGATCAGGATCACCAGCACGCCGATCGGGATCATCACCATGATCATGAACGTCTGTTGGGTCTGCAGTGGCAGGCCGTACAGCGAGTATTCGAGGAAGTTGGCGTCGGTGTTTTCGTCGGTCAGCTTGGCCAGACGAATCGCGTTCATCTCGCTGTTGTTCAGGCTGAAGGTCACGTTGGCTTTCTTCGCGCCGTCGACGGTGATCAGGTTTTCATCACCGGTCCACCACAGCAGGCGGTCGGTCGGCAGGCCTTGTTCGCCGGTTTCCGGGTTGAAGTACAGCCAGTCGTTGCCATTGAAGCTGCGCAGCCACAGTTCCGGGGTTTGCGGCTGATCGGCGACGAGGCGGATGGTGTGAACCTTTTCCACCGGTACGTGGGCGATCGACAGCAGCAGTTCGACGATCTTCGCCTTGTGCGGCGTCGACGGGTCGCCGGCCAGCAGCAGTTTGACGTTGTCATCGTTGGCGTTGTTGACGCGTTTGATCGCTTCGCCGATGAAAGTCTCGACGTCGGCCGAGTGCTGACGGATCGGTGCGAGCAGGGCTTCGGCGGCGATTTTTTCCGGGCCTTCGATGGCGATGCTGTCGCGGAAAGTCGGGCCTTTGATCTTGGTTTTTTCCGCGGTGTAACGCTTGGTCAGCACCAGGCGGTAATAAAGGGTCTGGTTGCCCTTGGCCCGGCGTGCCGACCAGGTGACCTTGCGGTTGCCGTCGACACGGTTGACCGCCACCCCGTAGTTATTGGAGATGAAGCTCTCATTGAGGCTGACGTAATCGCGGCTCAGGGGCGGCACGAACATCTGGATCTTCACCGGATCCTTGGTGCTGGCGACGAACTCGACCTTGGCGTCGATATTCCACAGGTCGTCGGTGGCGTCTTCGGTCACCGGGATGCCGAGCACGAAAATCTGATAGGCCGTAACCGAAACGCCCAGGAGCACCAGAATGGTGATCAGGATTTTCAGGTGGAGGGTTAGAGAACGCATGGAAATTACTCGGCGGTATGAGCGGCGATGGTGCAGGCGGGTTTGCCAGCAGCGTATTTAAGACTGGGGTCGACCAGCGCGTCGAAGCGTTTCAAGGCTTCGGAGCCGATCAAAAGCGGATATTGGAACGCACTTCGGTCGGTCAGGTTCACTTCGATGCTGCGCAGCGCCGAACCCATGCAGATGTCCAGCTCGATCACCGGACGCGCGGTGTACTTCTTGCCTTCTTCCGGGTCGTAGTCACCGGCGCGGCGCTTGATCTTGCTGACCCGTGCCAGCGGCCGTTCGATCGGGTGCGAGTGCGCGGCGTCGATTGCCAGATAGAAGCGCACCCACGATTCGCCGTTACGTTTGAAGCGTTTGATGTCACGGGCGCTCAGCGAAGCGGTTTTGGCGCCGGTGTCGAGTTTGGCCGCGACTTGCAGATTGATGCCATCAAGCGATGCATATTCGTTGAGGCCATACACGGTTTTTTCCCCCGCGGCAGCCAGGCCGGGCAGGCAAAACAGAGCAAAAAATGTGGGGAAGGGCTTGAGTCTCATAAATCCTGGTGCGCAGCGTTCCGTTCTCGGTTCAGGTTCCTGGCAAAACTTGCGCAAGCGCCTTCGTGTGCCTATCAGCTTTTTATGACAAGCCGTGCAAATGGCCAGCAAATGCGGCCGGCATTCTAGCACGGTGGTTTTATGGCGCCAGCGCCCGCGCCGGTCTATAACCCTTGGGGATTCCTGTGGGAGCGAGCCTGCTCCCACAGGGATTAGATCAATTGGAAGATTGACTGTGGTTATTAGACGATTGTCGACAATGTGTATTTATCCTTTGACTGGTGCGGGCTAATTAGCTAGTTTTTGCCGCATTGGATTTAAAGGTGTCGACAATATGCTGGGTCAACTCGATCCCCCGGTCATCAACGGCGACGATTCCGAGACACTCTCGGAAAACGTCTTCCGGCGCATTCAGGCGGCTATCGTCAAGGGCGAGATCGCCCCGGGCAGCAAGATCTCCGAGCCTGAACTGGCGCGCACCTACGGCATCAGTCGCGGGCCGCTGCGCGAGGCCATTCATCGGCTCGAGGGCCAGCGCCTGCTGGTACGCGTACCGCATGTCGGTGCGCGGGTGGTGTCGCTTAGCCACGCCGAATTGCTCGAACTCTACGAAATCCGCGAATCCCTTGAAGGCATGGCCTGCCGTCTGGCGGCCGAACGCATGAGCGTCGAAGAAATCGACGAACTGCGCCGGGTGCTGGAGACCCACGAGCGCGATGCCGCGTTTCAGGCCGGCGTCGGCTATTACCAGCAGGAAGGCGATTTCGACTTTCATTACCGGATCATCCAGGGCAGCGGCAACCGCACGCTGACACAGATGCTCTGCGGCGAGCTGTACCAACTGGTGCGCATGTACCGCATCCAGTTTTCCACCACGCCCAACCGGCCGCGCCAGGCCTTCGCCGAACACCACCGGATTCTCGATGCCATCGCCGACCGTGACGGTGAACTCGCGGAATTGTTGATGCGCCGCCACATCGGCGCCTCGAAACGCAACATCGCCCGTCATTACCAGGACGGCGCCGACAATAAGACAGCCACTGAACGAGGTGAGTCATGAGTTCCAAGCAGAACACTCCAGGCCAGCGTTTCCGCGATGCGGTCGCCAGCGAGCATCCCTTGCAGGTGGTCGGTGCGATCAACGCCAACCACGCGCTGCTGGCCAAGCGCGCCGGTTTCAAGGCGATCTACCTGTCCGGTGGCGGGGTGGCCGCAGGCTCCCTCGGCGTGCCGGACCTGGGCATCACCGGCCTGGATGACGTGCTGACCGACGTGCGCCGCATCACCGACGTCTGCGACCTGCCGCTGCTGGTGGACGTCGACACCGGTTTCGGTTCGTCGGCGTTCAACGTCGCGCGCACCGTGAAGTCGATGATCAAGTTCGGTGCGGCGGCGATTCACATCGAAGACCAGGTTGGCGCCAAGCGCTGCGGTCACCGTCCGAACAAAGAGATCGTCAGCCAGCAGGAAATGGTCGACCGCATCAAGGCCGCCGTTGATGCGCGTACCGATGACAGCTTCGTGATCATGGCGCGCACCGACGCGCTGGCCGTTGAAGGCCTGGAGTCGGCCCTGGATCGCGCCGCTGCGTGCATCGAGGCCGGCGCCGACATGATCTTCCCGGAAGCCATCACCGAGCTTGAGATGTACAAGCTGTTCGCCAACCGCGTGAAGGCGCCGATCCTCGCCAACATCACCGAGTTCGGCTCGACGCCGCTGTACACCACCGAGCAGTTGGCCGGCGCCGACGTGTCGCTGGTGCTCTACCCGCTGTCGGCGTTCCGCGCGATGAACAAGGCGGCGGAAAACGTCTACACCGCGATCCGCCGCGACGGCACCCAGCAGAATGTCATCGACACCATGCAGACTCGCATGGAGCTTTACGATCGCATCGACTACCACACCTTCGAGCAGAAGCTCGATGCGTTGTTTGCACAAAAGAAAGGCTGAATAAAACCCCTGTGGGAGCGAGCCTGCTCGCGAAAGCGGCGGCTCAGGCAATATCAATGTGACTGACACGACGCATTCGCGAGCAGGCTCGCTCCCACACGTTTCCCCATACAAATTCAAAAAGATTGGAGAACACAATGGCCGAAGCAAAAGTACTCAGTGGCGCCGGGCTCCGTGGCCAGGTTGCCGGGCAAACCGCACTGTCCACCGTGGGCCAGGCCGGTGCCGGGCTGACCTATCGCGGCTACGACGTGCGTGAACTGGCGGCCGACGCGCAGTTCGAAGAAGTCGCGTACCTGCTGCTCTACGGCGAGCTGCCGACCCAGGCGCAACTCGACGCCTACCAGCAAAAACTGGGCAAGCTGCGCGACTTGCCGCAAGCGCTGAAAGAAGTGCTCGAACGCATCCCCGCCGACGCGCACCCGATGGACGTGATGCGCACCGGTTGCTCGTTCCTCGGCAACCTCGAGCCGGAGAAAGACTTCTCCGAACAGCGCGACAAGACTGACCGTCTGCTCGCCGCATTCCCGGCGATCATGTGCTACTGGTATCGCTTCAGCCATGACGGCAAGCGCATCAACTGCGTCAGCGACGAGCCAACCATCGGTGGTCACTTCCTGCACTTGCTGCACGACAAGAAGCCGAGCGAGCTGCACGTCAAAGTGATGAACGTGTCGCTGATCCTCTACGCCGAACACGAATTCAACGCTTCGACCTTCACCGCTCGCGTCTGCGCCTCGACCCTGTCCGACCTGTATTCCTGCGTCACCGCGGCCATCGGTTCGCTGCGCGGCCCGTTGCACGGCGGCGCCAACGAAGCGGCGATGGAAATGATCGAGCGCTTCTCATCGCCCGAAGAGGCGATCAAAGGCACCCTTGGCATGCTCGAACGCAAGGACAAGATCATGGGCTTCGGCCACGCGATCTATAAGGACAGCGATCCGCGCAACGAGGTGATCAAGGGCTGGTCGAAACAACTCGCCGACGAAGTGGGCGACAAGGTGTTGTTCGCGGTCTCGGAAGCCATCGACAAGACCATGTGGGAGCAGAAGAAACTGTTCCCCAACGCCGACTTCTACCATGCCTCGGCGTACCACTTCATGGGCATTCCGACCAAGCTGTTCACGCCGATCTTCGTCTGCTCGCGCCTGACCGGCTGGGCCGCGCACGTGTTCGAACAGCGTGCCAACAACCGCATTATCCGTCCGAGCGCCGAGTACATCGGCGTTGAACAGCGCAAGTTCGTGCCAATCGAACGTCGCTGAAATGGTGGGCTGACCCGAAGCGCAAGATCACCGCTAAACCCTGTAGGAGTGAGCCTGCTCGCGATGACGGACTGACATTCACCATCGATGTCGACTGATCTACCGCTATCGCGAGCAGGCTCACTCCTACAAGGGACGGTGTGAATCTTGAGTCTGGCGTCAGCCAACCCTTTGAAACTACCGTGACCCGAGTCCTGACCCGATGAACACAGAATTCCGCAAAAACCTGCCCGGCAGTTCCCTGGATTACTTCGACGTCCGCGCGGCGGTCGAGGCGATTCAGTCCGGCAGTTACGACACCCTGCCGTACACCTCCCGCGTGCTGGCGGAAAACCTCGTGCGTCGCTGCGACCCGGCCACGCTCACCGATTCGCTGAAACAACTGATCGAGCGCAAACGCGACCTCGACTTCCCGTGGTTCCCGGCGCGGGTGGTGTGCCACGACATTCTCGGCCAGACCGCACTGGTCGACCTCGCTGGCCTGCGTGACGCGATTGCCCTGCAGGGCGGCGACCCGGCGCAGGTCAACCCGGTGGTGCCGACGCAACTGATCGTCGACCACTCGCTGGCGGTGGAGGCGGGCGGTTTCGACAAGCGGGCGTTCGAGAAGAACCGCGCCATCGAAGACCGACGCAACGAAGACCGTTTCCACTTCATCAACTGGACCAAAAAGGCTTTCAAGAACGTTGATGTGATCCCGCCAGGCAACGGCATCATGCACCAGATCAACCTGGAGAAAATGTCCCCGGTGATCCAGGTGCGCGACGGCGTGGCGTTCCCTGACACCTGCGTCGGCACCGACAGCCACACCCCGCACGTCGATGCGCTGGGTGTGATCGCCATCGGCGTTGGTGGCCTCGAAGCCGAGAGCGTGATGCTCGGTCGCGCCTCGTGGATGCGTCTGCCGGAAAGCGTCGGCGTCGAACTGACCGGCAAGCTGCAACCGGGCATCACCGCCACCGACATGGTGCTGGCGCTGACCGAATACCTGCGCAAACAGAAAGTCGTCGGCGCGTGGCTGGAGTTCTTCGGCGAAGGCGCGGCTGCGCTGACCCTCGGCGACCGCGCGACCATCTCCAACATGGCCCCGGAATACGGCGCCACGGCGGCGATGTTCTACATCGATCAGCAAACCATCGACTACCTGAAACTCACCGGTCGCGAAGACCAGCAAGTGCAGCTTGTCGAGCAGTACGCCAAGTTGAACGGCCTGTGGGCCGACAGCCTGAAGGGCGCGCAATACGAGCGTGGCCTGAGCTTCGACCTGTCGTCGGTGGTGCGCAACATGGCCGGCCCGAGCAACCCGCACGCTCGCGTGGCGGTGGCGGATCTGGCGGCCAAAGGCATCTCCGGGCAGTGGGATGATGTGCCGGGGCAAATGCCTGACGGCGCAGTGATCATCGCTGCCATCACCAGTTGCACCAACACCAGCAACCCGCGCAACGTGATCGCCGCCGGCCTTTTGGCGCGCAACGCCAACAAACTTGGGCTGACGCGCAAGCCGTGGGTCAAATCCTCACTGGCGCCGGGTTCGAAAACCGTCGCGCTGTACCTTGATGAAGCGGGGCTGACGACGGAGCTGGAGCAACTCGGTTTCGGCGTCGTCGCGTTCGCCTGCACCACCTGCAACGGCATGTCCGGCGCACTCGATCCGGTGATCCAGCAAGAGATAATCGACCGCGACTTGTACGCGACCGCCGTGCTCTCGGGCAACCGCAACTTCGACGGCCGCATCCACCCGTACGCCAAGCAGGCGTTCCTCGCGTCGCCACCGCTGGTGGTCGCGTACGCCATCGCCGGCACCATTCGTTTCGACATCGAGAAAGATGTGCTGGGCGTGGTCGATGGCAAACAAATCCGCTTGAAGGACATCTGGCCGAGCGATGAAGAAATCGACGCGGTGGTGAAGTCGTCGGTCAAGCCGGAGCAGTTCCGTCAGGTCTACATTCCGATGTTCGCGATCCACGAAGACACCGGCCCGAAAGTCACGCCGCTGTACGACTGGCGCGAGATGAGCACCTACATCCGCCGTCCGCCGTACTGGGAAGGCGCGCTGGCCGGCGCCCGTCCGCTGAAGGGCATGCGCCCGCTGGCGGTGTTGCCGGACAACATCACCACCGATCACCTGTCACCCTCGAACGCGATCATGCTCGACAGCGCCGCCGGCGAATACCTGGCGAAAATGGGCCTGCCGGAAGAGGACTTCAACTCCTACGCCACGCACCGTGGTGACCATCTGACTGCACAGCGCGCGACCTTCGCCAACCCGAAACTTTTCAACGAAATGGTCGTGGAAAACGGCAAGGTCAAACAGGGTTCGCTGGCGCGTGTCGAGCCGGAAGGCAAAGTCATGCGCATGTGGGAAGCCATCGAAACCTACATGGAACGCAAGCAGCCGCTGATCATCATTGCTGGCGCCGATTATGGTCAGGGTTCGTCCCGTGACTGGGCGGCCAAGGGCGTGCGTCTGGCCGGTGTCGAGGCGATTGCCGCCGAAGGTTTCGAGCGCATTCACCGTACCAACCTGGTGGGCATGGGCGTGTTGCCGCTGGAGTTCAAACCTGGCACCGACCGCAAGACACTGGGCATCGACGGCAGTGAAACCTACGACGTGATCGGCGCCCGCACGCCGCGCGCCGACCTGACGCTGGTGATCCATCGCAAGAACGGCGAGCGCGTCGACGTGCCGGTGACCTGCCGCCTCGATACCGCTGAAGAAGTGTCGATCTACGAGGCCGGCGGCGTGTTGCAGCGCTTCGCCCAGGACTTCCTCGAAGAGTCGGCGGTTGCCGTTTAAATCAACTGATACAGGCGTGAGATCCACATCTCACGCCTGTGGTTAAGGAGCACCATGGCTCACGCACCGCAAATAAAGATTCCCGCCACCTACATGCGCGGTGGCACCAGCAAAGGCGTGTTTTTCAGCCTGCAGGATTTGCCCGAAGTCGCCCAGGTTCCAGGACCGGCCCGCGATGCCTTGCTGCTGCGAGTGATCGGCAGCCCCGACCCGTACGACAAGCAGATCGATGGCATGGGCGGCGCTACTTCAAGTACCAGCAAAACCGTGATTCTGTCGAAAAGCATCAAGGCTGATCACGATGTCGATTACCTGTTCGGTCAGGTGTCGATCGACAAGCCGTTCGTGGACTGGAGCGGCAACTGCGGCAACCTCTCGGCAGCGGTCGGTTCGTTTGCCATCAGCAACGGTCTGGTTGATGCCAGCCGCATTCCGCACAACGGCGTGGCGGTGGTGCGTGTGTGGCAGGCCAACATTGGCAAGACCATCATCGCTCACGTACCGATCACCAACGGCGAAGTGCAGGAAACCGGTGATTTCGAACTCGACGGCGTGACCTTTCCGGCGGCCGAAGTGCAGGTCGAATTCATGGACCCGGCGGCGGAAGAAGAGGGCGGCGGTGGCTCGATGTTCCCCACCGGCAACCTGATCGATCAGCTGGAAGTACCGGGCGTCGGCACGTTCCAGGCGACCATGATCAACGCCGGGATCCCGACGATTTTCGTCAACGCCGAAGACATCGGCTACACCGGCACCGAGCTGCAAAGCGCGATCAACAGCGATCCGAAAGCGCTGCAGATGTTCGAAACCATCCGCGCTTACGGTGCGTTGCGCATGGGCCTGATCGCGAATCTGGACGAAGCGGCCAAGCGTCAGCACACGCCAAAAGTCGCGTTCGTCGCCAAGCCTGCGGATTACGTCGCGTCCAGCGGCAAGGCGATTGCCGCCGGTGACGTCGACCTGCTGGTGCGTGCACTGTCGATGGGCAAATTGCACCACGCGATGATGGGCACGGCGGCGGTGGCGATTGGCACGGCGGCGGCGATTTCCGGGACTCTAGTGAATCTCGCAGCGGGTGGCGTTGAACGCGATGCCGTGCGCTTCGGGCATCCGTCCGGGACGTTGCGCGTAGGCGCCGAGGCCAGTCTGGAGAGCGGCGAATGGGTGGTAAAAAAAGCCATCATGAGCCGCAGTGCGCGCGTCCTCATGGAAGGCTACGTTCGCGTGCCTGGCGACGCTTTCTGACCCGACACCGAATAAACCTGTAGGAGTGAGCCTGCTCGCGATAGCGGACTGACATTCAACATCGACGTTGCCTGACACACCGCTTTCGCGAGCAGGCTCACTCCTACACTGGATTGCATTTCAAGGCAGGGCGATTTAGTGCTGGACCGTAACGTTCGCGTGCCCGGCGACGCTTTCTGATGCTACACCGAGCAAAAACTGTGGGAGCGGGCTTGCTCGCGAAGGCGTAGTGTCAGTCGACATTTTCGCTGGCTGACACACCACCATCGCGAGCACGCTCGCTCCCACAGTGGATTGCATTTCAACCATAAGAAAAAATCAGCCCTGAACCGAGGTCCCATCAACGAACCACTGCAAGAGTGAATCGAACATGAGCGCCAACGTCGACCTGAACAACCGCCCCGACTACGACCGTGTCCTGCAGGACATCGCCGATTATGTCCTTACTTACAAAATCGAATCTGCCGAAGCCCTCGACACCGCCCGCAACTGCCTGATGGACACGTTGGGCTGTGGCCTGCTGGCACTGCGTTTCCCCGAATGCACCAAGCACCTTGGCCCGATCGTCGAAGGCACCGTCGTGCCGTTCGGGGCGCGGGTGCCCGGCACGTCGTATCGCCTGGACCCGGTAAAAGCCGCGTGGGACATCGGCTGCATCGTGCGCTGGCTCGATTACAACGACACCTGGCTGGCCGCCGAATGGGGGCATCCGTCGGACAACCTCGGCGCGATTCTCGCGGTGGCCGATCACCTGTCGCAGAAGCGCATCGCCAACGCAGAAACGCCGCTGACGGTGCGCGATGTGCTGGAGGCGATGATCATGGCCCACGAGATTCAAGGCGTGATCGCCCTGGAAAACTCCTTCAATCGCGTCGGGCTCGATCACGTGATGCTGGTGAAAGTCGCCTCGACCGCCGTCACCGCGAAGCTGATGGGCGCCAATCGCGAGCAACTGTTGTCGGCGTTGTCCCATGCCTTCGCCGACGGTCAGGCGCTGCGCACCTATCGGCATGCGCCGAATGCCGGGTCACGCAAATCCTGGGCGGCGGGGGATGCGACCAGTCGTGGCGTGCGTCTGGCCGATATCGCCTTGCGCGGCGAGATGGGCATTCCCGGGGTGCTGACTGCCAGGCAGTGGGGCTTCTACGACGTCTCGTTCAGCCACACCAACAACGATCTGGCGCTCAAGCCCGAGGGTAAACGTGCCTTCAGCTTCTCGCGGCCCTACGGCAGTTACGTGATGGAAAACGTGCTGTTCAAGATCAGTTTTCCCGCCGAGTTTCACGCACAAACCGCCTGCGAAGCAGCCGTCACTCTGCACCCGCTGGTGCGCAATCGGCTGCATGAAATCGACCGCATCGTCATCACCACCCATGAGTCGGCGATTCGCATCATTTCCAAGGTCGGGCCGCTGGCCAATGCCGCCGACCGCGACCACTGCATCCAGTACATGACGGCGGTGCCGCTGGCGTTCGGCAATCTGGTGGCCGAGCAGTACGAAGACGATTTCCACGCCGCACACCCGATCATCGATGTGCTGCGTGAAAAAATGGTCATCGTCGAGGAGCCGCGTTTCACTCGCGAATACCTTGAGGCCGACAAACGTTCGATTGCCAACGCGGTGCAGGTGTTTTTCAAGGATGGCAGCAGCACCGAGAACGTGGTGGTGGAATACCCGATCGGCCACCGTCGCCGTCGCGCCGAGGGCATTGCGTTGCTCGAAGACAAGTTCAAAGCCAACCTGGCGACGCGTTTCACCGGCCAGCGCAGCCACCAGATTTTCACCCTGTGCAAGGATCAGGCGCAGCTTGAGGCAACCCCGGTTCAGCGCTTTGTCGATCTGTTGGTGATTTAGACCGGTCACTCAGGCCTGTTCAAAACGCAGGATCACGCGGCGGTTGGTCCTGCTCTTTTTCTCGATTTTTTCGCAGTACACCCGACCGATTTCCCGGGTGTTATGCACATGGGTGCCGCCACAGGGCTGGATGTCGACACCGCTGATTTCCACGACCCGCAGCTCGTCCTGGAATACAGGTGGCCGGGCGGTTTTTTTCGGCAGGTCGGAATACTCCGAGGCCTGCATGGTCATCACGTTGATCGGGCAGGCGCGTTCGATCAGCGTATTGAGATCGCGGGTGATGCTGTCTTTGTCGAGGGTCATTTCCGGCAGATCGAAATCCAGTCGGCCCTTGTCGACGCTGATACTGCAACCGGTCACCGGTGCGTCGATGAGCGCACCCAGCAGATGCAGGCAGGTGTGCATCTTCATGTGCTGGTAACGCCGTTGCCAGTCGAGGCTGGCGTTGAGCAGTGCGCCGGTACACAGCTGTGGCGGGCACTCCTGCACCTGATGCCAGATGATCGACGGCAACAGAGGATCGCGCACGGTGCCGGTCACCGCGATCCGGGTGCCATCGACCAGGCTGAAATACCCCGTGTCGCCCGGCTGCCCGCCGCCGGTGGGATAGAACAGGGTGTGTTCGAGCACGACGGCCTGATCGACCACGGCGATTACCCGGGCCCCAAAGTCCCGCCGGTAGGGTTCACTGTTAAACAGGCTGAGGGTTTCCATGGTGTGTACCGACATTTGAACCTCCGATGTTCAAAGTTGAGTGGTATGTGTGAGCCCTTGTGCTCACGCCGGTCAGCGTTTGAGCGGCAGTTTGGTGATCGCGAAACCGGCGAGCAGGATCGCCGAATACAGCATCAGGTCCCGGGAGATCGGCGTGCCTTCGTACCAGGCCCCGATGAGCAGGGCGAACACCGGGAAGATGATGAACACAAACGACAGCAGCACCGGGCTCAGGCGTTTGAGCAGAATGAAATACACGATAAAACCGCCCACCGATGCCACCAGTCCGAGGTAGAGCAGGGCGCCCCAGGAACGTGCGGTGACGTCCTTGAACACCGGTGTTTCCAGGTTCAATCCGACAATAAATAACAGCAGTCCGGCGATGCCGATCGGCAGGGTGTTGTAAGTGATCACGCTGATCGCGCTGCCGTGTTTCTTGGTCACCACGTAGCACAGCGCATGCAGGATCGCCGCACACAGAATCGCCAGTACACCGAGCCATTCGGCCTGGTCCAGATGCAGGCCCTGGCTGCGAATGATCATGAACAGGCTGGCAAAACCGATGGCGATGCCGAGCATCTGCGTCGCAAGGATTTTCTCGCGCAGAAACAGCGCGGAGAACATCAGGATGAACACCGGCATACAGCTGAACAACAGCGCGGTCAGCCCCGACGAAACATGCAGTTCACCGTAGTTGAGCAAGTAGTACGGCAGGCTGAAATACGACAGGGTGACGAACACGAAAAACCAGCGGCTCTGCCGTGGGAACAGCAGCGGCTCCTTGCGCAGCACGGCAAAACTCAGAAACAGCGGAAAGGCAATCAGAAAACGCAGCCCCGCAGCCGTCAGCGGCGGCACGCTTTCCACCGCAATCTTGATCCCAAGCCAAGTGGTGCCCCAGCTCAGGCAGACGATCAGAAACAGCGTGCAGGTGAGCAAACCGGCGAGCCAGGGCTTGCTCGCGTTCAACGGTGTGCTGATGGCTATCGACATGTGTGTACTCCGCAGCGGAGAAATTGACCTCGTTGGTGAAAAGGGTTATCCCTGATTGCACCTGTTTTCAGCACGCTATTCGGGGCGACAATGACTGTCAAAGTAAGTATTGCCATGGTGTCAATCCTGCGCGATGGCCTGGCCAATGGTGTCGGCGTGAAATACAAGCGCTTGGCGGATGCGGTGGAACAAGCGATTGCCGAGGGTGCGATCGCTGCCGGCGCGAAGCTGCCGCCGCACCGGTTGTTGGCCGACAGCCTGGGTGTGACCATCGGCACCATCAGTCGCGCCTATGGCGAGTTGGAGCGGGTCGGTTTGGTCGTCGCGCGTGTAGGAGACGGTACTTTCGTGCGTCAGCGCGGGATGGAGCGAACGCGGGACAAGGGGTTTCGCAACGTCAGCGAAGAGCCGCGTGCTTGCTTCGACATGAGTCGGAATCAGCCGATTCCCGGGCAGGAAAGCGCTTTCATGAGTCTGACGCTGCAGGCGTTGGCCAACGATTCTCACAGCCTGCAGCAGTTGACCGGCTACACCGCCGAAAGCGGCTTGCCCCGGCATCGGCAGGCGGGTGCTTACTGGCTGAGCCATGGGGCATTTCAGGTGGATGCCGATCAGGTGTTGTGCGTCAACGGCGGTCAGCACGGGCTGCTGTGCGCATTGATGGGCTTGCTCAAGGCCGGTGATACCGTGGTCACCGAGCATCTTTCCTACCCGGGTTTGATCAGCGTCGCGCGCCAGCTCGGGATCAAACTGATTGGTGTCGCAATGGACGCTGAAGGCTTGTTGCCGTCGGCGCTGGAGGACGTCTGCCGACAGCATCGGGTGTCAGCGTTGTACTGCACGCCAACCCTCCAGAATCCTACCGCGGCGGTGATGTCGGTCCCACGCCGCGAAGCCATTGCCGAACTCTGCCGGCAACACAATCTGCTGATTTTCGAGGACGAGGCGCATGCGCTGCTGGATCGCCAGCGACCGCTGCCCCTGAGTGCGTTTGCGGCGGAGCGCTCGGTGCTGATCGGGAGTTTGAGCAAAGCGGTGTCAGCCGGGCTGCGTGTCGGTTACCTGCACGCGCCGCACGCGTTGCTCGGGCGTTTGAGTGCAGCCATTCGCGGGACGTGCTGGATGGCCAATCCGTTGGCAATGGAGGTGGCGTGCCGCTGGATCGAAAGCGGCATTGCCACACAGCTGCTCAACGAGCAAATCAGTGAAATTGGCCGGCGCAAGGCGTTGGTCAGCGCGGCGCTGAAAGACCTGGCGTACAGGACGCACGTCCACAGTCCGCACTTCTGGATCGAGGTGCCCGAGCTGTGGCGCGCGTCGCAGATTGCTGCAGAACTGAAGGAGAACAACTACTTGGTGGCCACCGCCGAGGCCTTTGCGGTCGGGCATGGCGCGGTGCCACAGTTCATCCGGGCGAGTGTGTGTAATTCGGTGGGGGATGACCGGTTGTTGCTCGCAGGCTTCGAAGCGTTGGCGCGAGCACTCACCGAGACCGTGTAATCGTTCTTCGCGAGCAGGCTCACTCCCACATTCGACCGCATTCCAACTGGAGGAACACGATCAAACTGTGGGAGCGAGCCTGCTCGCGAAAGCGTCAGATCAGACACCAAAAATCTATTTGAAACGCCGCTCCACGCCTTTCTCCACCAGAATCTTCGCCGAAATCTCTTCCACCGAAAAATGCGTGGAGTTGATGTGCGGGATGTTTTCGCGGCGGAACAGGTTTTCCACTTCGCGCACTTCGAATTCGCACTGGGCGTAGCTCGAATAGCGGCTGTTGGGCTTGCGCTCGTTGCGGATCGCGGTGAGGCGATCCGGGTCGATGGTCAGGCCGAACAGCTTGTGCTGATGGGCGCGCAGGGCGGTCGGCAGGGTCAGGCGCTCCATGTCGTCTTCGGTCAGCGGGTAGTTGGCCGCGCGGATGCCGAATTGCATCGCCATGTACAGACACGTCGGCGTCTTACCACATCGCGACACGCCCACTAGTATCAGGTCGGCCTTGTCGTAATAGTGGGTGCGTGCGCCGTCGTCGTTGTCGAGGGCGAAGTTCACCGCCTCGATGCGCTCCATGTAATTGGAGTTGTGCCCGATCGAGTGCGACTTGCCGACGGTGTAGGAAGAATGCTCGGTCAGTTCCTGTTCGAGCGGGGCCAGGAACGTCGAGAAAATGTCGATCATGAAACCATTGGAGGTTGCGAGAATCTCACGAATGTCCTGATTGACGATGGTGTCGAAGATAATCGGACGCAAGCCGTCGGTTTCAGCGGCTTTGTTGATTTGTTGTACCATGGCCCGCGCTTTGTCCGCGTTGTCGATATACGGCCGCGTGAGCTTGGTGAAGGTAATGTTTTCGAACTGCGCCAGAAGGCTTTGACCCAGGGTTTCGGCGGTAATGCCGGTGCCATCGGAGATAAAGAAAGCAGATCGTTTCATTTGCACCTTGGGCCTTAAGCTAATGAGCATTCTTGGATATGATAGGCGCGATTTGCCGGCCGCCATTGGCCCGCATTCTCACTTATTTTCCAGGTCCAGGCCATACAGCCGGCCAACGCTCCCCCGAGCTGCCGGTTTCTGAGCTTTTCCAACACAGTTAGTGGAGAGATCACCTTGGTAGAGTACGTAGTTTCCCTCGATAAGCTCGGCAAACACGATGTTGAGCATGTGGGGGGCAAGAACGCATCCCTGGGCGAGATGATCAGCAACCTGGCGGGTGCCGGTGTGTCGGTCCCCGGCGGTTTCGCCACCACCGCGCAGGCCTATCGCGACTTTCTCGAACTGAGCGGCCTCAACGAGCAGATCCACAAGGCTCTCGACGCCCTGGACGTCGATGACGTCAACGCGCTGGCCAAGACCGGCGCGCAGATCCGCCAATGGATCATGGAAGCCCAATTCCCTGAAAAACTGAATGCCGAGATCCGCACCGCGTTCGCCGCGCTGTCGGCCGGTAACCCTGACGTGGCCGTGGCCGTGCGCTCCTCGGCGACTGCCGAAGACTTGCCGGACGCATCGTTTGCCGGCCAGCAGGAAACCTTCCTGAACATCCGTGGTGTGGAAAACGTTATCCGCGCCGCCAAAGAGGTGTTCGCCTCGCTGTTCAACGATCGTGCGATTTCCTACCGCGTGCACCAGGGCTTCGATCACAAACTGGTCGCCCTGTCGGCTGGCGTGCAGCGCATGGTGCGTTCGGAAACCGGCACTGCCGGTGTGATGTTCACCCTCGATACCGAATCCGGTTTCCGTGACGTGGTGTTCATCACCGGCGCCTACGGTCTGGGCGAAACCGTTGTACAAGGCGCGGTCAACCCGGACGAATTCTACGTGCACAAGGGCACCCTGGAAGCCGGTCGTCCGGCGATCCTGCGACGCAACCTGGGCAGCAAAGCGATCAAGATGATCTACGGCGACGAGGCCAAGGCCGGTCGTTCGGTCAAGACCGTTGATGTCGACAAGGCCGAGCGCGCGCGTTTCTGCCTGACCGATGCAGAAGTCAGCGAGCTGGCCAAGCAGGCGATGATCATCGAGAAGCACTACGGCTGCCCGATGGACATCGAGTGGGCCAAGGACGGTGACGACGGCAAGCTGTACATCGTGCAGGCCCGTCCGGAAACCGTGAAGAGCCGCACCCAGGCCAACGTCATGGAGCGTTACCTGCTGAAAGAAACCGGCACCGTGCTGGTGGAAGGTCGTGCGATTGGCCAGCGCATCGGCGCCGGTAAAGTGCGCATCATCAAAGACGTGTCCGAGATGGACAAAGTCCAGCCGGGCGACGTATTGGTGTCCGACATGACCGACCCGGACTGGGAGCCGGTGATGAAACGCGCCAGCGCCATCGTCACCAACCGTGGCGGGCGTACCTGCCACGCGGCGATCATCGCCCGTGAACTGGGCATTCCAGCGGTTGTGGGTTGCGGCAACGCCACCCAACTGCTGAAGGATGGCCAGGGTGTGACCGTGTCTTGCGCCGAAGGCGACACCGGTTACATCTTCGAAGGCGAGCTGGGCTTCGACGTCAAGAAGAACTCCGTGGACGCAATGCCGGAATTGCCGTTCAAGATCATGATGAACGTCGGCAACCCGGACCGCGCCTTCGACTTCGCACAGCTGCCGAACGCCGGTGTGGGCCTGGCCCGTCTGGAGTTCATCATCAATCGCATGATCGGCGTGCACCCCAAGGCACTGCTGAACTACGACGGCCTGCCGCAGGAAATCAAGGACAGCGTCGACAAGCGCATCGCCGGTTACAGCGACCCGGTCGACTTCTACGTCGACAAACTGGTGGAAGGCATCAGCACTCTGGCTGCGGCGTTCACGCCGAAAAAAGTCATCGTGCGCCTGTCGGACTTCAAGTCCAACGAATACGCCAACCTGATCGGCGGCAAGCTCTACGAGCCGGAAGAAGAAAACCCGATGCTGGGCTTCCGTGGCGCTTCGCGTTACATCAGCGAATCGTTCCGTGACTGCTTCGAACTCGAGTGCCGCGCGCTGAAGCGTGTGCGCAACGAGATGGGCCTGACCAACGTCGAAATCATGGTGCCGTTCGTGCGTACCTTGGGCGAGGCCAGCCAGGTAATCGATCTGCTCGCCGAAAACGGTCTGGCTCGCGGCGAAAACGGTCTGCGCATCATCATGATGTGCGAACTGCCATCCAACGCGATTCTCGCTGAAGAATTCCTCGAATTCTTCGACGGTTTCTCGATCGGTTCCAACGACCTGACCCAACTGACATTGGGTCTGGACCGTGACTCCGGGATCATCGCGCACCTGTTCGATGAGCGTAATCCGGCGGTCAAGAAGCTGTTGGCCAACGCGATTGCCGCATGCAACAAGGCCGGCAAGTACATCGGCATCTGCGGTCAGGGCCCTTCGGACCATCCGGACCTGGCCAAGTGGCTGATGGAACAGGGCATCGAAAGCGTGTCGCTGAACCCGGATTCCGTACTGGAAACCTGGTTCTTCCTGGCGGAAGGCCAAGCGCAGGCCTGATAAGTATGTGAACGGCCCGTTCCCTCTGTGGGAGCGAGCCTGCTCGCGAAGACGGAGAAACATTCAACAGTGATGTTGGCTGACACTCCGCCTTCGCGAGCAGGCTCGCTCCCACAGGAGGCGGGTTTTGAGATCTGAGTAGGGCGGGCTCCTGTAGATGCCGCCCTTTTTTGTGCAAGAGCATTATGCAAAGCAGCAGCAACCTGTTTCCTGTCGCCCTGATCAGCGCCGAACGACGCGGTGATCTGAGCGAAGACGTCTATCGATTGAAACCCGGCAACAGTCCCGATTGGTCCGTGGAGATCGCCGTGACCCGTCTGGGCATGGCTGATGAGCCTGCGACCCGTGGCGTGCCGGTGATTTTGCTGCACGGCAGTTTTTCCAACCGACGCTTCTGGTTTTCCCCCAAAGGTTTGGGGCTGGGCGCGTACCTGGCGCGTCTGGGCTTCGATGTGTGGATCCCGGAGATGCGCGGCCATGGCCTGTCGCAGCGCAACGAGGACTACCGCCGCAATCGCGTGGCCGACTACGCCCGTTACGATCTGCCGGCGATTGCCGCGTTCGTGCGCGAGCAGAGCGGTCAGGTGCCGCACTGGATCGGCCATTCGCTGGGCGGCATCACCCTGGCGGCGGCGCTGGGTGGCGAGTACCTCGGCGAGCCGGCGATGGCTTCAGCGGCGTTTTTCGGCACCCAGGTCAGCCGCACATACTGGCCACTGAAGATTCCACCGGTGGAATGGAGCGGGCGCTTCATTCTCAAGCGTTTCGCACAATTGTCCGGCTCACGCCTCAAGCGCGGTCCGGAGGACGAACCGATCGGGCTGGCGCTGGAAAGCATGCGCTGGTACGGCCTGTTCGGCCGCTTTGGCGACAAGGACAAGGATTGGTGGGCTGGTCTTGCCGAGGTTCAGGTGCCGGTGTTGGCGGTGACGGCGGCGGGGGATCATCAGGATCCGGCGTGGGCCTGTCGCAAACTGTTCGAGCAGATCGGTTCCGAGCACAAGCAGTTCGTCAATCTGGGGCGTGAACAAGGCTTCAGCGACAATTTCGGGCATGTCGATATGCTGGTGAGCAAGGCGGCGCAGGCCGAGGTCTGGCCGCTGGTGGCGCGCTGGCTGCAGGATCAGCACACACCGCTGTTGGGTGAGAAGCCGGACCTGGCAGCGGCGGTTTGAGCGAAGGCTCTGAAAAGGGCATTTCGTTCGGATCGGCTTGCGGCTAAGATATGACGCATTGTGCAATTCTGGTCATATTTGGTGGCTGTTTAGCTATTACGTTTCAGCGTTTGTTCAGGTTCGTTCAGCGACCATTGCATGAACTAAGGTAAACAGCGACCGCCGGGACTCGTTTCAACAGAGTGCGACATCCTTGATCGTCTTCCTTGTTACAGGAGTTTTTCGATGAACCATTACCTCACGCCTGACCTGTGCGACGCCTATCCGGAGCTGGTGCAGGTGCTGGAACCGATGTTCAGCAATTTCGGCGGCCGTGATTCCTTCGGCGGCGAAATCGTGACCATCAAATGCTTCGAAGATAACTCGCTGGTCAAAGAGCAAGCCGAACTCAAGGGCAACGGCAAGGTGCTGGTGGTCGATGGTGGTGGTTCGCTGCGTCGTGCGCTGTTGGGCGACATGATCGCCGAGAAAGCCGCGAAAAACGGCTGGGAAGGGCTGGTCATCTACGGTTGTATCCGTGACGTTGACGTTATCGCCCAGACCGATCTCGGCGTGCAGGCCCTGGCCAGCCATCCGATGAAGACCGAAAAACGCGGTATTGGCGACCTCAACGTGCCGGTGACCTTTGCCGGTGTGACGTTCCACCCGGGCCAATACATTTATGCGGACAACAACGGCGTGATCGTTTCGCCGAGCCCGCTGCAGATGCCTGAATAAAGTTTTCGACAAAGGGATGCGGATGTTCGAGGAAGAAAACGCGCAGTGGGGGCTGGTGCATGCCCTGGTACTGGACGGTAAAGGCGGTGCGCGTTCGATTGCCCGGACTGAGCTCGATGATCTGCAGTTGCAGGCCCATGAGAGCCTGTGGCTGCACTGGGATCGCAGTCATCCGCAAACCCAGACCTGGCTGCGCAAGTCCAGCGGCCTGAATGAGTTCAGCTGCGACCTGTTGCTGGAAGAAAACACCCGCCCGCGCCTGTTGCCGTTGCCGGATGCCGAGCTGTTGCTGTTTCTGCGCGGGGTCAATCTCAACCCCGGTGCCGAGCCGGAAGACATGGTCTCGGTGCGGATTTTCGCCTCCGCCCAGCGCGTTATCTCGTTACGTCTGCGCCCGCTGCGCGCCACCGATGAACTGTTGGCGCTGTTGAGCGAGGGCAAGGGTCCGAAAACTTCCTCCGAACTGATCCTTTATCTGGCGCAATTCCTCACCAACAAGGTGCAGGATCTGGTCACGTGCCTGTCGGAACTGGTCGATGAAGAGGAAGAAAAACTGGATGCCGACGAACGGTATACCCCCGAGCATGGCTCGATTTTGCACATCCGTCGCCGGGCTGCCGGACTGAAGCGTTTTCTGGCGCCGCAGCGGGATATTTTCGGACAGCTGACGCGGATAAAACTGCCGTGGTTCGTCGACGATGACGCCGACTACTGGAACGAATTGAACAACAGCCTGACCCGCTATCTCGAAGAGCTGGAATTGACCCGAGAGCGCATGGGGCTTGTGCTGGAGGCCGAAGACCGGCGTTTGAACGTGCGCATGAATCGCACGATGTACCGCTTCGGCATCATCACCTGCATCTTCCTGCCGATGAGTTTTCTCACCGGTCTGTTAGGCATCAACGTGGGCGGCATTCCGTTCTCGAGCAGCCCTTATGGGTTCCTCATCGCCTGTCTGACGGTGCTGGCGATGGCGTTTGGTCAATGGTGGTTATTCCGCCGTTTGCGCTGGGTATGAAAATGCAACATGTGACCCGACCAAATTTGCCCGCGTCTTTCACAGACATCACGAGAGGTGCGTATGCACGATCCGTTTGAACAGTCTTTGCGCGACATGCTCAACGCCTCGCCGTCCAGCCGCGACGACGATGCCTGCCTGGGTCGCGTACTCAAAACCGCCAACCGCCAGGTCGGCGCCGGTGATCTGTTCAGCCTGCTGGGCCGCTGGCTGCCCGCGCTGATGATTGCCCTGAATAACGGCTCGGCCCACGTCTCGCCGGTTTCCCGTCTTCGTAAAACCACCGCTCGCACTGCTGATAAGGCTGATTGAATATGGAACTTGATCTCTGGACTCAGAGCCTCGTCACTGCAATGACTGCGTTGTGGACCAAAGTCGCTAATTTCATCCCGAACCTGTTCGGCGCACTGGTGGTGCTGCTGTTGGGTTTCGTGGTGGCTAAACTGCTCGATACCTTGCTGTCCAAATTGCTCGCCAAGCTGGGCCTCGATCGCCTGATGGGCGGCACCGGGCTGACCAAATTGATGTCGCGTGCCGGGCTGCAAGTGCCGATCTCGACCCTGATCGGTAAAATCGTTTACTGGTTCGTTCTACTGATTTTCCTGGTTTCAGCAGCAGAGTCCCTTGGACTTGAGCGAGTTTCAGCTACGCTGGACATGCTGGCGTTGTATTTGCCGAAAGTTTTCGGCGCCGCGCTGGTGTTGCTGGTGGGTGTTTTGCTCGCACAACTGGCCAACGGGCTGGTGCGCGGTGCGGCAGAAGGCGTAGGGCTGGACTACGCTTCAGGTTTGGGTCGAATTGCTCAGGGGCTGGTGATCATCATCAGCATCTCGGTTGCGATCAGTCAGCTTGAGGTCAAAACCGACCTGCTGAACCATGTGATCGTCATCGTATTGATTACCGTTGGTCTGGCGGTTGCGCTGGCAATGGGGTTGGGAAGCCGGGAAATTGCCGGTCAGATTCTTGCGGGAATCTATGTGCGTGAGTTGTATCAGGTTGGGCAACAAGTGCGTGTTGGTGAGGTCGAAGGCCAGATCGAAGAGATCGGCACGGTTAAAACCACATTGCTGACCGATGAGGGTGAGCTAGTCTCACTTTCCAATCGGATCCTGCTGGAACAGCATGTGAGTAGCCGCTAACCCGGCAAACCCTGCTAATGTATGCCGCCGCAAAATGCCCTGAGAGGGTAGCGGCGGACATTGACCTGACTGTCGGCACGACTTGTTTTGAATAAAGCCCAAACGCTATCCACGCGCTATGACCCCCGTGAGCTCTCTGATGAGGAGTTGGTCGCGCGCGCGCATACCGAGCTGTTTCACGTGACGCGCGCCTATGAAGAGCTGATGCGGCGTTACCAGCGAACATTATTTAACGTTTGTGCGAGATATCTTGGGAACGATCGCGACGCAGACGATGTCTGTCAGGAAGTGATGCTGAAGGTGCTGTACGGCCTGAAGAACTTCGAGGGGAAATCGAAGTTCAAAACGTGGCTGTACAGCATCACTTACAACGAATGCATCACGCAGTATCGGAAGGAACGGCGAAAGCGTCGCTTGATGGACGCCTTGAGTCTGGACCCCCTGGAAGAAGCGTCGGAAGAAAAGGCGCCGAAACCCGAGGAGAAGGGCGGACTCGATCGCTGGCTGGTGTATGTGAACCCGATTGACCGTGAAATTCTGGTGCTACGATTTGTCGCAGAGCTGGAGTTTCAGGAGATCGCAGACATCATGCACATGGGTTTGAGTGCGACAAAAATGCGGTACAAACGTGCTCTAGACAAATTGCGTGAGAAATTTGCAGGCATTGCTGAAACTTAGTTCAGCGCAAATATCTCTTACGTGTAGGCAAGTTCTGATAGACTTGCCGCCGAGTTGTCCCCCGGTTTGCGGGACTGCTTCACAATCACCAGATGGGGATTTAACGGATGAAACTGAAAAACACCTTGGGCTTGGCCATTGGTTCTCTTATTGCCGCTACTTCGTTCGGCGCACTGGCACAAGGCCAAGGCGCAGTTGAAGGCGAGATCAACTACAAGAAGCAGTACAACGACAGCATTGATCATGTCGAAGACGGCTTCAACCCAGGCGCCAAAATCGGTTACTTCCTGACCGATGACGTCTCGATCAACTTCGGCTGGGATCGTAACAACCACACCCGTTCGAACGATGGCACTGGCAGCCAGAAACTGCGCGGTGACAACTTCGGTCTGACCGCTCAATACCACTTCAACAACGCTGGCGACGCTCTGCGTCCATACGTTGAAGGTGGCGTTAAGCACGGCAACCTGACCAACGTAGCTGCTGACGGCCACACCGGTCGCGACCAGTCGACTTTCCTGACTGCTGGCGCTGGCGTTAAGTACTACTTCGCCGAAAACTTCTTCGCCCGTGCTGGCGTAGAAGCTGACTACAAACTGGACAACGGCCGTTGGGACTACGCTCCATCGGTTGGTCTGGGTGTGAACTTCGGTGGCGGCGGCAAGCCAGCTGCTGCTCCAGTTCCAGCTCCGGCTGAAGTCTGCTCCGACAGCGACAACGATGGCGTTTGCGACAACGTTGACAAGTGCCCGGACACCCCAGCCAACGTAACTGTTGACGCTGATGGCTGCCCAGCAGTTGCAGAAGTTGTTCGTGTTGAGCTGGACGTTAAGTTCGACTTCGACAAGTCGGTCGTCAAGCCAAACAGCTACGCTGACATCAAGAACCTGGCTGACTTCATGAAGCAGTACCCAGCCACTCACACCACTGTTGAAGGTCACACTGACTCCGTCGGTCCTGACGCTTACAACCAGAAACTGTCTGAGCGTCGTGCAAACGCCGTTAAGCAAGTTCTGACCAACCAGTACGGTGTTGAATCGTCCCGCGTTCAGTCGATCGGCTACGGCGAATCCCGCCCAGTTGCTGACAACAAAACTGAAGCTGGTCGCGCTGTTAACCGTCGCGTAGAAGCGCAGGTTGAAGCTCAAGCTAAGTAATTAGCTCGCCGCTTTGAGAAAAGCCCGGCTCAGGCCGGGCTTTTCTTTGCCTGCGATTTGGCTTTGAAGCTTAAAAGATCGCAGCCTGCGGCAGCTCCTACATGACGTGTGCAGACCCCATGCAGGAGCTGCCGCAGGCTGCAATCTTTTGTTCTTCAACAACAGCAGCTACTGCGCCGATCACGAGAATGGCCGGGCTCTTGAGCTCGAACCTGCGGGCATCGTCACTCATCGCCGTCAGCTCGCTGCGGCACTCGCGCTGCGCTGGCAACGACGCGTTCTCGATCATCGCCACTGGCGTTTCCGCCGCCATCCCGCCCGCCAACAACTGATCGCGAATCTCGCCAAGCTTGGCCACTCCCATGTAAATCACCAGTGTCGTCCCGCCCTGCGCCAACGCCTGCCAATTCAACTGGCTGTCGTCCTGGGTGTGCGCCGTCACCAGCGTCACGCCGCGCGCCACACCACGCAACGTCAGTGGAATATCGCACTGTGTCGCGCCGGCGAGTCCAGCGGTAATGCCATTGACCAGCTCCACCTCAACCCCACGCTCGCGCAACCACTGCGCCTCTTCACCGCCACGGCCGAAAATGCACGGGTCGCCGCCCTTGAGCCGCACCACGCATTTACCCTGACGCGCATAGCGCAACATCAAGCGGTGGATAAACGCCTGCGGTGTCGAGCGGCAGCCGCCGCGCTTACCCACCGCGATGATACGGGCGCCAGGGCAGTGCTCCAGCACCGCGTCGTTGACCAGATCATCGATCAGCACCACATCGGCCTCACGCAATGCGCGCACCGCTTTGAGGGTCAACAGTTCCGGGTCGCCGGGGCCTGCGCCAACCAGCCAGACTTTTGCATTCATGCGGTTTTCCTCATCAGATGACGGCGGCTGCTTGCACGTCGGCAGCCAGCAGGCGTTTTATTTCCGGGACGCAGGAGCCGCATTGCGTGCCGCAGCCCAGCGTGTCTTTCAAACCCTGCAAGTCCAGGCCCTGGCGAATGCCGGTGCAGACGGCGTTGAGGCTGACGTTTTTGCAGTTGCACAACGTTTTATCCACAACGATCTGCGCACCGGCGCTACCCGGTGGTGCGCTCATCGGCGCCAGTAGCCAGCGCCGCAGTTGCTGGTCTGCTCGGCCTTCCAGCCAAAGCCCTTGCAGCCAATGCTGTGCGAGGGTTTCGCCGGCCAGTCGAATTGCGGTGATCCGGCCGTTTTCAATGCGTACACGCTTGCCGATGGCCCGACGCGGGTCGTCATAGGCCAACACCGGGCCGTCGATCAGCGACAGACAACGGTCGATGTCACCCAGCAACTGCGGATCCGGCGCCTCGCTGCTGGCAGCGCGTATCAGCAACGCCGATCGTTCACGTCCGACAAGGCTGAGACTTACGTAGGAAAATGTCTCACAGAGCGGTCGTAGGCTCTCAAAATGCCGTTGAACATCGCCCTCGATGAGTGCGAACAAGTGCCATGGCAAACTCACCGGTTCCAGACGTACGCCGCTGTGTTTGAGTTCGGGCTGTTTCGACAAAGGATCGAAGGCCGGCAAGGTCAGGCTGTTTACCCCGCCCTTGAGAAACCGGTCGCCCCAGTGCATCGGTAGAAAGGCCTGACCCGGGCGCACGCTGTCGTCGTTGTCGACTGCCACGATGAGCGCACCGCGCCGACTCTTCAGATTGACCAGATCGCCCGGCTGCAAGCGATGCCGACGCAGTTCGTCCGGGTGCAGGCTCAACACTGCCTCACTGACATGGCCGAACAGTTGCGCGGAGGTGCCGGTGCGGCTCATACCGTGCCATTGATCGCGCAGGCGTCCGGTGATCAGGGTCAGCGGAAACCGCGCATCCCGTTGTTCTTTGGCGGCGCGATAGGGCTCAGCGATGAATTGCGCGCGGCCATTGATTGTAGGAAAAATACCGTCCTCATACAGGCGGGATGTGCCTTTGCGGGCGCCGGTGGGGAAGGGCCATTGCTGCGGCCCGATCTCGTCGATCAAGGCGCGGCTGATCCCGGACAAATCCAGATCACGTCCGCGTGTCAGCCCTTTGAATTCATCGAACAGCTGCGAAGGCTGTTCGAAGGCAAATAGAGCGGGTTGCTGCGGGCGCAGACGTTTCTCCAGTCGCTGTGCGAAATCCACCGTGATCGCCCAGTCCGGCCGTGCTTCTCCGGGTGGGAGAATGGCTTTGCGAACGTGGGAAATACGCCGCTCGGAATTGGTCACCGAACCTTCCTTTTCACCCCAACTGGCGGCGGGCAACAGCAGGTCGGCGAACGCCGCGGTTTCAGTGGTGCGAAAGGCTTCCTGCAGCACCACGAACGGGCAGGCCTGCAGCGCTTCGCGAACGGCGTGTTGATCAGGCATCGACTGAGCAGGGTTGGTGCAGGCAATCCACAGCGCCTTGATCTGGCCGCTGCGAACCTGCTCGAACAGCTCAATGGCGCTGAGCCCGGTATTTTCCGGCAACCGATCAACGCCCCAATACGCCGCCACTTCGGCGCGGTGTTCAGGATTGGCTGCGTCACGGTGGCCGGGCAGCAAATTCGACAGGCTGCCGGTTTCGCGCCCGCCCATGGCATTCGGCTGACCGGTCAATGAGAAAGGTCCTGCCCCCGGGCGACCGATTTGCCCGGTGGCCAGGTGCAGATTGATCAGCGCGCTGTTTTTTGCGCTGCCGGCGGTGGACTGATTCAGGCCCATGCACCACAAAGACAGGAAGCTCGGTGAGGTCCCCACCCATTCAGCGCATTCTTGCAATTGCTCGAGGCTGATCCCGCACAACTGCGAAACCAGCTGCGGGGTGTAATCACGCACCAGGTCCTTCAGCTCAGGCAAGCCCTCGGTGTGCGCCTGGATGAAGTCACGGTCGATCCAGTCTTCCCACAACAACAGGTGCAAAATCCCATGGAACAGAGCGACATCGGTGCCGGGTAGAATCGCCAGATGCAGGTCCGCGAGGTCACAGGTGTCGGTGCGCCGGGGGTCGATGACGATGACTTTCATCTGGGGACGGCGGGATTTTGCTTCTTCCAGCCGACGAAAAAGCACCGGGTGGGCGTAGGCCATGTTACTGCCGACGATCATCACGCAATCACTGAGCTCCAGGTCTTCGTAGCTGCACGGCGGTGCGTCGGCGCCCAGGCTGCGTTTGTAGCCAACCACCGCCGACGACATGCACAGCCGTGAATTGCTGTCGATGTTGTTGGTGCCGACCAGCGCCCTCGCCAGTTTGTTGAAGGCGTAGTAATCCTCGGTCAGCAGTTGCCCGGAGATGTAGAACGCCACGCTGTCCGGGCCGTGCTCGGCGATGGTCTCGGCGAACACGTTGGCGGCGTGTTCCAGTGCGGTGTGCCAATCGGTGCGGCTGCGCGCCAGCCCTTTGCCCAGGCGCAGTTGCGGGTATAGCGCACGGGCCGCAAGGTCGCCGGTCAGGTGCAAGGTCGAGCCTTTGCTGCACAGCTTGCCGAAGTTGGCCGGATGCGCCGGATCGCCGCTGACGCCAAGGATGCGCTCGCCGTCATGCTCGATCAGCACGCCGCAGCCGACGCCGCAGTAGCAGCAGGTCGAGGCGGTTGTCTGGCGGCTCATCAGACGGCATCCCGTAGCGCCAGTTGCACCCGGCCATTCTCGACCCGCGCCGGATGATGATGCGCGCAGCCGATGTCCGGCGTCTGGGCTTCGCCGGTCTGCAGATCGATCTGCCAGTTGTGCAGGGGGCAGGCCACGCGTTTGCCGTAGATCAACCCCTGGGACAATGGCCCGCCCTTGTGCGGGCAGCGGTCGTCGAGGGCGAAAACTTCGTTGTCGCTTGTACGAAAAATCGCGATGTCGCCTTTGGGCCCGGCAATGATCCGCGAACCGAGGGCGTTGATCTCTTCCAGGGCACAGATATCGAGCCAGTTCATGCCGACACCTCCAGGTTTTTCACGGGGATCACGTCGAACTCTTTCTTCAGTTGCGGCTGCGCCAGGCGTTCTTTCCACGGGTCCTGTTCGAACGACAGGGAGAATTGCAGGCGTTCGTTCAGGGCTTTGCGACGCTCCGGATCTTCGAGCACGGCTTTTTTGATGTGCTCCATGCCGACCCGTTGCAGGTAATGCACCGTGCGTTCGAGGTAGAAGGCTTCTTCGCGATACAGCTGCAGGAACGCGCCGTTGTATTCGCGGACTTCCTCGGCAGTTTTCAGCTTGACGAAGAATTCGGCGACCTCGGTTTTGATCCCGCCGTTGCCGCCGATATACATCTCCCAGCCGGAATCGACGCCGATAATGCCTACGTCCTTGATCCCCGCTTCCGAGCAGTTGCGTGGGCATCCGGAGACAGCGAGTTTCACTTTGTGTGGCGACCACATGTTGAACAGGTCGTGTTCCAGCTCAATGCCCAACTGCGTCGAATTCTGCGTGCCGAAGCGGCAGAACTCGCTGCCGACGCAGGTTTTCACGGTGCGGATGGATTTGCCGTAGGCGTGGCCGGAGGGCATGTCGAGGTCTTTCCAGACGCCGGGCAGGTCCTGCTTCTTGATCCCCAGCAGGTCGATGCGCTGACCGCCGGTGACCTTGACCATGGGCACTTTGTACTTGTCGGCTACGTCGGCAATCCGCCGCAGTTCCGAAGGATTGGTCACGCCGCCCCACATCCGCGGCACCACCGAGTAGGTGCCATCCTTCTGGATGTTGGCGTGGGCGCGTTCGTTGATCAGGCGCGATTGCGGATCGTCCTTGGCTTCGCCGGGCCAGGTCGAAATCAGGTAGTAGTTCAGCGCTGGCCGGCAGGTAGCACAGCCGTTGGGGGTGCGCCAGTTGAGGTAGCTCATGGTCCCGGCGATGGTCAGCAGGTGCTGTTCGCGAATGGCTTGGCGAATCTGCCCGTGGTTGAGGTCGCTGCAACCGCAGATGGCTTTTTCGCTTTTCGGTTTGACGTCGGCCGCGCCGCCGACGGTGTTGATCAGGATCTGCTCGACCAGCCCGGCGCAGGAGCCGCAGGAGCTGGCAGCCTTGGTGTGCTTTTTCACCTCATCGACGCTGAACAGGCCATGTTCCTGAATCGCCTTGACGATGGTGCCTTTGCACACGCCGTTGCAGCCGCAGACTTCGGCGGTGTCGGCCATGCTCATGGCTTTGTCCTGGCCCTGATGTCCTACGTCGCCGATAGAATTTTCACCAAACATCAAATGATCGCGGATCTCGCCGATGGCGTGATTCTCACGAATCTGTCGGAAATACCAACCGCCATCTGCCGTATCGCCGTACAGACAGGCGCCGACCAGCACGTCATCCTTGATCACCAGTTTTTTGTACACGCCGCCGATCGGGTCGGAGAGGGTGATGGTTTCGGTGCCTTCGCCGCCCATGAAGTCGCCGGCGGAAAACAGGTCGATGCCGGTGACTTTGAGTTTGGTCGAGGTCACCGAGCCCTGATAACGGGCGAAACCCAGTTGCGCGAGGTGGTTGGCGCAGACCTTGGCCTGTTCGAACAACGGCGCCACCAGGCCGTAGGCAATTCCGCGATGGCTGGCGCACTCGCCGATGGCATAAATACGCGGATCGTAGGTCTGCAGGGTGTCGTTGACCAGAATCCCGCGGTTGCACGGGATGCCGGCGCGTTCCGCCAGTTCGGTGTTGGGGCGAATGCCGGCGGCCATCACCACCAGATCGGCAGGGATGATCTCGCCGTTGTTGAATTGCACCGAGCCGACTCGGCCATTGCCCGCATCGTGCAGGGCCTGGGTCTGTTCGCACAGGCGAAAGTGCAGGCCACGGGATTCGAGGGCGCTTTGCAGCAGTTGCCCACTGGTCTTGTCCAGTTGCCGCTCCAGCAGCCATTCGCCGATGTGCACCACGGTGACGTGCATGCCGCGCAGCATCAGGCCGTTGGCGGCTTCGAGGCCCAGCAGGCCGCCACCGATGACCACCGCGTGCTTGTGGGTTTTCGCGGTGTCGATCATCGCCTGGGTGTCGGCGATGTCGCGGTAGCCGATCACGCCCTGCAACGTGTTGCCAGGGATTGGCAGGATGAATGGGGTCGAGCCGGTGGCGATCAGCAGGCGATCGTACTCGGCCTCGGTGCCGTCTTCGGCGATTACCCGGCGTTTGACCCGGTCGATCTGCACCACCTTGCGGTTGAGCAGCAACTTGATGTTGTTTTCGAGGTACCAGTCGAGGTCATTGAGCACGATCTCTTCGAAGGTCTGCTCGCCGGCCAGCACCGGTGACAGCAGGATGCGGTTGTAGTTGGTGTGCGGTTCGGCGCCGAAGACCGTGATGTCGTACAGCTCGTTGCTCAACTTGAGCAGTTCTTCCAGGGTGCGAACCCCGGCCATGCCATTGCCGATCATCACCAGTTTGAGTTTTTTCATCAGGTTCTCCGGAGGAGCTGCGGCTGGCCTCTTGTGGGCAGTCAGGCCTGGCTCGAGAATTTTTTCGCAAACAAAAAAAGGCGTCCCGCTAGTTGCCTAGCGAGGACGCCTTTGTCCTGGTCCCGTTCTCTCGGGAAGCCCGACCTTCGTCGTTGAAGGGTGGGCTTTATGTATGGTGAAAAGGGTAATGCAGTGGTTGTGCCAAGTGGGGAGGTGGCGGGTTTATTGGGGCGAGGCGGTTATTGATGGTGGTTTTTTGCACTGTATCGAAGCGGATTGCTCGTTCGTGGGGCATTCAGGCAGATGGGTTTGTGGTGAGTGGGCTGGCGTCATCGCGAGCAGGCTCACTTGTATGGTAGGACTTGAAGGGAGGAGGAGGGACAAGGCTCGATTCTG